>NZ_JAAEJX010000004.1:0-88634 GCF_036858155.1 Candidatus Liberibacter brunswickensis
CTCCAATATGTGATCCCACTTGTTGCTTATAAAACCATCTAGCAACAAAACTCTTAAATACTCGTCCTAAACGTTCTCCTTTATCTAAAAACCAGATTTGCTCCCAAGGTCGGAGGCTCTGTTTTGGAAAGTTCAGAAACTGCGTTTAAAGGAGCAGTGGGGATAGGTGGATTTAACATATATGAATTAGGTAGAACGGGGTATAAGGCTGTAACAGCGGATTCAGAAAAACCTGAAGAACAAACGAAAAAAAGAGATAAGTTCACTCAACAGTTATCTAAACAAATCCCGTTTCAGAATATGTGGCAAACACAACTATTTCAGAATGTATTTCAATATAACATTTTAGATAACGTATTTGATTTTTTCAATGAAGGATACAAAGAACGTTCAGAACTTAGAAGAGAACAGAATAGGTTGAAGTATGATAAAAAAATCTAATCAATATGTCACTAGACAAGAGTTTAATGAGCTAAATACCAAATTTGAAAGTATTAATAAAGGTATAGATATAGATGAGATTTTATATATTCTTAATACGGCCAAAGGTATAGGTGCCTTTATTAAAGTGTTCGGTGGTTTAGCCACTGCAGGGGGCACTATAATATACTTTTTTCAAAATATTAAAATATGGTTGAAAGGATGATATCGTCTTTTATAACTGGTGGAATATTTAGTTTTTTACTTCTTTTTATCCCTTCTACTTTTGAAAAAATAGTAGATGTGGTATCCGAACATCTTATGCAAAAACGTTCAATAGAATATGAGAAGATGAAGTTAGAACAGGAAAGATTAAAAGTTGAGTTAGCAAAGCTAAACAACACTCAACAACTTAATCTTGAAGAGATCAAATCTGATAGTGAGGCCTTTAAAGTAGATCAACCTATCAGATTAGCAAAAGTTAAAGCTCAACAATCCAAAAGTGGTATTAAGTGGATAGATGGAGTACTGCTTTGGTACGACCTCTTGGAGCTTATTATTGGACTATGTTTTATCCGTTATTAGTTTGGTGGAGTGTGAAAGAGGGCATATTTGATAAAAGCCCCCTTTCAATATTAACCCCTTTTGAGCAAGAGATAATCTCTTGCATTTTAGGTTTTTGGTATGCTCATAAAATAGATCAGAAGAAAAGGGTTTAGAAGCTGTAGCTAAAACCTACACTGGTTAGGTGTTTGAAGATAAGAATATCTTCAAGCTTGTTCCCCCTCAAATCCTTCAGATTCCCAACATGAATTAAATTAATACCATATCTAATAAAAAAATCAGTATTCTCAGCAAAACGGTATGCTAAACTATGCCCCACGATAGAATGTCCTATATCAGCTTTCGTCACTATAACGCCTATTTCAAATCCGTATTTAAGATTTGGTGTTATTTTTGTGTACACAGATGAAACTGCTACCACCGATTTCATTTCATATGATGAGCTATATAATGAGTGTAATCCCAGCTGTACGTCAAGCCCTATTTCTTTAAAAAAATAGTCACTATTATTCGTATAATGTAAATCACCACCTAGGAATAAAGCGGCATCCACTTCAGCATAGGGATTCATAGTGAGGGATGCCCCGTATCCTGCTTTAAGCTTTGAAGTTAAACCCGTATTAGTAGCAGGCTGTCTTTCAAAAAGGTATTGTGCAAATTGATAATCTATGGTTGACAGGGTACTATCAATGGGATGATCTTTACCCAGTTTTGCATCATAATTTCCTATGCCCGTCACGGTTACAGATATTTTTTGTTCGCTACAAGTACTAGACGATGCTTGATATATATTACTCGCAAACACAAATAAAAATCACAACGTATAAACTAACCTACAATTCATTGCTATTTTCCTATTCCGCAACTTTAAATAAGAGATTCATAGTTTATCAACTATATTTAAGTCAATAGGTACAAGGCATTTAGTTATTAATCTATTAAAAGGTTGTGTATATGAACATCCCACCACTTTTAATATCTCTAATTAAACACTTTGAAGGTTTAAGATTAAAAGCTTATCGCTGTCCTGCGGGTGTTTGGGCTATTGGCTATGGTCATACTGGTTCAGATGTTTATGTAGGGATGATTATATCTCAACATCAAGCAGAAACTATTTTATATAAAGATGCCACGAAGTGTTTAAACCAAGTGTTTAAAGCTTCTCCAATTCTTAAATCAGCTAGTAATAATCGAATATCAGCGTTTGGAGATTTTGTGTTTAATCTAGGTATTGGTCAGTATCGTAGTAGTACTTTCAAGAAACGTATTGATGAATCTGATTGGCAAAACGCATCTATTGAATGTAAAAGATGGGTTTACTCCAGAGGTAGGAAGTTAAAAGGTTTAATTGCGAGAAGAGAGATTGAAGCTGAGTTGTTGTTAAAAAGTTAGAGTGATTAAAAGGTGTGAGGTGTATATTATAGGATTTTGGTTCGAAGATATAATAACTAGAGAAAAGAAAGGTATAAAACAATGAATAACTTTACAGGTTTTTTGTAGTAATAGTCATTCTTCGTGGTTCACTCTAACTTCTTCCCCCCGAGTTTTTAGGGCGAGAGAAAGAAAGTGATCAGAAAATATCTTCTTACTTAATGAGTTACTATAAACTTTTTACAGTAGCTACATTATTCGCGTAAGATTATTTATCTTCTGGTTTTTTTTAGAGTTATCTTCAGCTTCTTTAGTTCTATTTCCAGCTTCTTTATTTGCGGTGTTTTGAGCGTCTTCCGCCGCTTTCTTGGACTCTTGTGATTTATTAGATGCACCACATCCGCTCATTATAGCTATTGATGATAACAAAGATACTAACGCTATACTTTTATTTATATTCATAACTTATGTCCTTTTTGTTTATATTAGTTTTTACAATTTTAAATAAGTAATAACTAGCTTATCACCCGTATTTGATTCCAGAGGTAACCAGAATTTAGCTGTTAATTGGTTAAAATAGGAATGAATATACTTATTTTTCTATAATGCCTAACCCTATAATAGGTTAGACAAAATTATTTTAAAAAGCGCCGTTAAATAAATAGCTTATAATTTACTTGGTGCATCCGACAGGATTCGAACCTGTGGCCCTTGGAATCGGAATCCAATACTCTATCCAGCTGAGCTACGGATGCCCCTATTTTACATATATACTATATTGTTATAAGAAAAAAGTCTGGAATATTTATTGTTTTATTTTAAATGATTGATCAGGGTGTATAAAAATTTGAACTTGCTCATTCACTTTGTTATATCTTTGTTTAATAAGCTTGACTAATATTTCCCTTAATGTTCTTTAAATGTTCTTATTTTCCAATTTAGTTATTTGATTGAAACATTAACTTTGTTTCGGTAACTTATTCATGCTATTTTAAAAAAGGATTTAAACGTCGTTCTCTTCCTATAGTGCTATTAGAGCCATGTCCACAAACAAAGGATATTTCATCTCCTAAAGTGAGTATTTTGTTATTGATAGAGTTGATTAATTGTTGGTAATCTCCGTAGAGAAGGTCAGTTCTTCCGATATTATCTTTAAATAACGTATCTCCTAAATGAGCGAAATTATTTTCGAAATTGACGTAAATAACATGGCCAGGTGAATGTCCGGGGCAGTGAAATACTTTAAAAACATGCGTTCCAAGCGTTAGAATATCTCCGTCTTGTAGCCAACGGTCTGAAGAAGTATTGCGTGCATCCATGGGAACTGAAAGTAAATTAATTTGTTCTTTTATATTGGACATCATTGCAGCATCATCTTTATGGGGGCCTATAATTGTTAAAGATAAATCTTCTTTTAATTGAGCTGCTCCTCCTACATGGTCAATATGTCCGTGGGTAATCCAAATTTGTTTGACATTAAAATTACGAGATTTAATAACATCTTTTATTAAATCAATATCGCCACCAGGATCAACTATAACTGTTTCTAGGCTTTCTTCATCAAATAAAAACGTACAATTCTGTTTGAAGGGAGTAACGTTTACAATATGAAAAGATAATTTAGACATAGAATATCTCCTTTTCCAATTAATTATTCTCCAGCACTATAAGTATAGTTCAAATATTATTTATTATTGCAAGAACTAAAAAATATAATATGGTTATATTAATTATTAGATAAAAATCATATCATTAGTATTTCTATTCGCATCCTCCATTAGGAGTCATTAAGAATGCTTCGCCACAAGCTTTTGCCAAAGATCGGATTCGAAGTATGTAACGTTGTCGTTCTGTTGTGGATATTACGCCACGCGCATCTAAAAGATTAAATATATGAGATGCTTTGATACATTGGTCATAAGCAGGAAATACACATAAGTGATGGCTATGATTTTTGTTAGGAGATCCTTTTTTTAAAAGAGACAAGCATTCTTTTTCAGAATCTATAAAATGATTATGCAAAATGTTATAATCAGCGTATTCAAAGTTATAGCGTGAATATTCTTGTTCTTGTTGAATGAATATATCACCGTACAAAACGTTTTTTCCATTAACAGTATTGAATACAATATCATAAACGCTGTTGACATTTTGCACATACATTGCAAGTCTTTCGAGACCGTAAGTAATTTCTCCTGATATGGGAGAACATTCTATTCCACAAATTTGTTGAAAGTATGTGAATTGTGATATTTCCATTCCATCGCACCAGCATTCCCATCCTAATCCCCAAGCACCAAGAGTTGGGCTTTCCCAGTTATCTTCAACAAAACGTATATCATGGACAAGAGGATTTATTCCTACAGCTTGTAGAGATTCTATATAGAGATTTTGTAAATTAGATGGATTGGGTTTTATAATAACCTGAAACTGATAATAGTGTTGTAAACGATTTGGATTTTCAGCGTAACGTCCATCTAATGGTCTCCGAGATGGTTGTACATAAGCTGCTTTCCAAGATAGTGGGCCTAGTGCTCGTAAGGTAGTTGATGGATGAAAAGTTCCAGCACCAACTTCCATATCGTACGGTTGTAAAATCGTACATCCTTGTTTTGCCCAATATCTTGTTAAAATTAATATGATGTTTTGAAAAGAAAGATCATTTTTTTTATTATGAATGGGCGTCATATACTACCTTTCTTATAAGAGAGTATCTATTAAAAAAGTATTTATTGCTTATTAACAATTATTTTTTTGCATAACATAATGAAAATATTCAACATTTATATTATAAAGCAAGGCTTGTTGTTTTGTATATTTAAATTGTTTTACGAATATTATCATTCTTGACTAGATTATAATATCAAGACAGAATTGCAATTATTGTGAATCTATGATGAATAAATGCTAGATAATAGCGAATTTCTTGGTTTTAACGTTAGGATGATAGACTATTTAAGATCTTTATTACTAATATAATAGATTAATCCTTTTTTGGAATAATGTAATTGTTTTACAAGCGTTTTATAGATGTTTTACCGTTAATAAGTTCATTGACAAAGCGTGAATAAGATTGACCATTAGTTTTATGGAGGATAATAGGAGAGCGAAAGATTAACTTTCCACGCATTCCTTTGCGACCTGTAACTAGAATACGAGAAGCACATTCTCCTACTCTAGGATAAAGAGGAGTAATTTCTAGGGACCCTATTCTATTTGCACAAGCATTAACAATCTGCATGAGTGATTGAGGTCGTGCAATTAATGATAGTTGTCCTCCAGATCTCATTATAGCACACGCAGTTCGAATCCATTTTTCGAAAGAATCTGCTAGCATTACGTGTGCTTCTTCTTTTATTTTATCAGGCGTAAGAGTTCCTATTCTTTCGTTGAAAGGTGGATTCATGATAACATGGTCATAAAAGTTGTTTTTTAATCCAGCTATATTACGATTTTCTCCGTCTAATGTAACATCTACTTCAATTATGGAAATACGCTTAGAAATTTTTTTGTTCGCAGGCAATGCCAAAGTTTTGCGCGCATAGCTTGCCATCAATGGAGATCTTTCAACCAATAGAATTTTTGCTTCATGTAATCTAGAGGCAACAGCTAATCCAGCAGCACCTGCTCCTGCTCCAAGATCTGCAAGATGAAAGGAGCCTTTTGCATTTACTAAAGATGCTAAAATCATAGCATCCATTCCAGCACGATGTCCGCATGTTAATGGTTGTACTAGGTAGAACTTACCTTTATAAAAAGCATCAATTGTTTCATTTTCTAAGTTTTTTGCATTAATGGTGTTAAACATGTTTCTACTAAAAAGTTTTTTGGAAAGAACATTTATGATTCTAAAATATTTTGCCATTTGATACTGATATTTGTGATACATTATAAATTTATATTATATCAGGAATATTTGTGATTGTTTAGATTGTTATGAGGCTTCTTTATACAAGTAAATTAGGAGTACGTTATTTTTCATGAAAATGCTAAAAGACCTTACTGTCAAGGATATGGAAAGAGTAAATTCTCTTATTTTAAAACGAATTAATTCAGATGTTGGAATTATTCCAGATGTTATAAAGTATCTTATTTTTTCAGGAGGCAAAAGATTACGTCCTATGCTAACTTTAGTGACAGCATTGATGTTTGAGTATCGTGGAGATAGTCATGTATTATTGGCGTGTGCTATTGAATTTATTCATACGGCAACCCTTTTGCATGATGACGTTGTAGATGAAAGTGAATTGAGAAGAGGGAAAACTGCTGCTCGATTGGTATGGGGAAACCAAACAAGCGTTCTTGTTGGAGATTTTTTATTAAGTCAAGCTTTTCAAATGGTGATTGATACAAAATCTCAGGAAGCTTTAGAATCGTTAGCGTCGGTTGCGTGTGCTCTTTCGGAAGGTGAATTGCGACAATTATCTATATCAAAAAATATTAATGTTACAGAAGAAGATTATCTTCATGTTATAAGATCTAAAACAGCTGTATTGTTTTCTGCTGCATTGGAAGTATCTTCTTTTATTGCAGGAGTGCATGATTCAATTAGACAGTCTCTGAAGTCTTATGGGATGAATCTTGGAATTGCTTTTCAACTTGTTGATGATGTTTTAGATTATAGAGGAGAAGTCAGTAAGATGGGCAAGAATATTGGAGATGATTTTCGTAATGGTAAGCCTACTTTGCCAGTTATTCTTGCATTTCAAAGGGGAACAAATCAAGAAAAGAATTTTTGGAAATCTACCATTAATGATGGAAAAGTTAACGTAGAAAGTCTAAAAAAAGCTCTTATTATTATCAAAGATAGTAATGCATTAGTTGATACAGAGTGCAGAGCACATTATTATGGTCAGAAGGCTAAAGATTCTTTACAATGTTTGCCAAACAACAATTGGAAAACTTCTTTGATAGATGTAGTTGATTCTTGTCTCATG
This sequence comes from Candidatus Liberibacter brunswickensis, assembly GCF_036858155.1. Lineage (NCBI taxonomy): Bacteria > Pseudomonadati > Pseudomonadota > Alphaproteobacteria > Hyphomicrobiales > Rhizobiaceae > Liberibacter > Candidatus Liberibacter brunswickensis. Next base: position 7,293 of record NZ_JAAEJX010000004.1, read on the forward strand.
CGTCTTAATTAGAAATTGTAATATAAATATGGTGCAAGGAATTTTTTATAACAAAAAGTTTTAAAAATATACCTTATAGATTATTTTAAAGTAGTTTTGATATATATTTTTGTATATGTCAATGAAATATTCTTTTATAAGAAAAAACAACGCGTTTTTCAAAGTTATTTTTTCTATGATTTAATTTTTAAAATATTTATTAAGTGCTATTTTTTTACCGCATTAACGAGGTATTATATATATTATGGGTAGAAGAAATATACAAAAGATCCATTTTAAGGTATCTAAGTCTAAAAAAGCGCAAGAATCGTATGAAAAGTTTGTAAATATTTATGGTAATAGTACTTATGAAGAGGCAGATGTTATTGTTGTCTTGGGTGGAGATGGTTTTATGCTCCAGAATTTTTCTAACTTAAAGAAAAAACCCATGTATGGTATGAACTGCGGTTCTGTTGGTTTTCTGATGAATGAATATCGTGTAGAGAATCTTAAAGAGCGCTTATCTGTTGCTGTAGAATACATTTTTCATCCTTTAAAATTGACAGTTTTTGATTATAATAATTCTATATGTGCAGAAAATATTCTTGCTATCAATGAAGTTTCCATTATTAGAAAAACGGTTCATAAACAATTTGTTCAAGCAGCAAAGTTAAAAGTAAAAATAGATAATCAATTAAGGTTACCTGAATTAGTTTGTGATGGGTTGATTGTTTCTACTCCTATTGGTTCAACTGCGTATAATTTTTCTGCTCGTGGACCAATTTTACCTATGGGCTCTCCTCATTTAGCTCTGACTCCTGTGAGCCCTTTTAAGCCACGTCATTGGCATGGAGCTATTCTTCGCAATGACGTTATGATAGAAGTTCAGGTTTTAGAGCATGAGCAACGTCCTGTAATTGTTACTGCTGATAGATTAGCTATTGAATCAGTATTTCGAATTAATGTAATTCAATCCTTTGATGTGAGTATGCACATTCTATTTGATCCTGATAGGTCTTACTCAGATCGTATACTTGCTGCACAGTTTCCTTCTTAATGATTTGCAAATTATTTTTTAATTGCAAGTGCTGCTTTCATAAAATCGTCTAGATCTCCATTGAGTACATCTAAAGGTGAAGCTTTTGCTATATTAGTTCGTAAATCCTTGACCATTTGATATGGTTGTAAAACATATGATCGTATTTGCCTTCCCCATCCAATTTCTGTTTTGGAAGATTCTTTAATGTTTGTTATTTCTTCGCGTTTTTGTAATTCAATTTCATATAGTTTAGCTCGTAACATATTCCAAGCCTGAGCTTTGTTTTTATGTTGAGAACGTTCTTGCTGACATTGAACTACTACACCTGTTGGTATATGCGTAATGCGAACTGCTGAATCTGTTGTATTGACGTGCTGTCCACCTGCTCCAGAAGCTCTATATGTATCAATACGGCATTCACCTTCGTTTATGTCTATTTCAATAGATTCATCTACTACTGGATATACTAATATCGAACAGAAAGAAGTGTGGCGACGAGAATTACTATCATAGGGTGATATTCTTACTAGTCGATGAACTCCTTGTTCTTCCTTTAACCAACCATAAGCATTAGATCCTTTGATTAATAACGTAGCTGACTTAATGCCAGCTTCTTCTCCATCGTGAACATCTAGGATTTTTGTATTGAATTTTCTTTTTTCAGCCCATCTCATATACATTCTTAATAACATGCTTGCCCAGTCTTGGCTTTCTATTCCTCCTGCTCCGGGATGAACTTCAAGATAGGCATCGTTATAATCTGCTTCTCCATCAAGAAGGCTTTCGAATTGTTTGCATTCTACCTCTAATTTTAGTTTTTGAAGATTATATGAGGTTTCTTGCATTATTGAGGAATCGTTTTCTTCAATGGCAAGTTCTAAGAGTGTTATATTATCACAAAGCCGATGTTGCATTGCTTTTATAGAAGAAATAGTATTTTCTAGATGTTGACGTTCACGCATTAACATTTTAGCTTCTAACACGTTTTGCCATAAGTTAGGATCTTCTGTTTTGGTGTTCAGAAAACTTAATCTTTGTATTGCAGAATCCCAGTCAAAGAGACCTCCTAAGTAATTCAATCTCTTTTTTTATTTCATTTATTGTATTTTGTATATCGTTCGATGCCATGTTACTTTTCTATGTTTGGGAAAGGTTAATCATTATTTTATTATCCTAAAATATATAATCCAGAAAATTTAAACTAGTATAGTCCTTCACTTCCAGAATTAATTGCTTGATTAGCCTGGGGAGATCTTAAGAGGATTTCATCAGAAGAAACATTGCTATTTTCATCAATTACTGTATAAGTGTCCGCTGGTCCTGTACCAGGTTTAAAAGCTTCAACGATTGTATCAGGATCACCTTTTTTAGACAACATTCCTGTCCATTTATTAATAGGGAATAGAGTCATTCCTTCTGGAACAATAAAACGAGAGGGAGGGCTGTTTTTCGTTGCTTCTTTCATAAATGAATTAAAAATCGGTGCGGTAAGGGTGCTACCAGTCGCACGATTATTTAAAGGAGATGGAATATCATAACCAACATAAACTCCAGCTACAAGTGTAGGGGTATATCCTATAAACCATGTATCTCTGTAATTGCTTGTTGTTCCAGTTTTCCCAGCAACAGGTCTATTTAATTTTACTTTGCCTGCTGCAGTCCCGTGCTTAATAACCCCTTCTAACATAGATGTAATTTGATAAGCTGTCATAGGATCTAAAACTTGCTCTCGTTCATCTATTATTTCTGGTTCTTCTTGTCCGTTCCAAGTATCATAATTGCAATCATCGCAAATGCGTTTTTCTTGATTGAATATAGTTTTTCCAAACCTATCCTGTATGCGATCAATAAATGAAGGTTGAATTTGTTTACCACCATTTGCAAATACAGCATAGGCAGATACCATTCTTAAAACGGTTGTCTCTCCAGCTCCTAATGACATAGCTAAAACAGGGAGCATTTTATCATAAATTCCAAAGTTTTCGGCATAATCCGCTACAACTTCCATGCCCATATTATGTGCAAGGCGTACTGTCATGAGATTACGGGATTTTTCAAGCCCAAATCTCAAAGTAGATGCACCAAAAGATGTTTTACTATAATTTTCAGGTTTCCATATTTTCCCTCTAGAAACAATTTCAATCGGTCCATCCATAATTACTGAAGCAGGGGTATAGCCGCTATCTAATGCGGCTGCATATACAATTGGTTTAAAACAAGATCCAGGTTGGCGCATTGCTTGAGTAGAGCGATTAAATTCTGATTGTGAATAAGAGAATCCCCCTATGGTTGCAAGAATTCGCCCAGTACGAGGATCCATTGCAATTAATCCTCCTTGTACTTTGGGAATTTGACGTAGTCTCCATCCTTCATTTATATTCTCTACATAGATTACATCACCAGGAGATAAAACCTTGCGATTTTCTGGCTCTAAAGATGGGTCTTTATTTAAGTGATTGTAAGCCCATCGCATAGAATCTATTGTAATTATGTCCTTTTTCCGTTCAATTGACAATTTGCCATTAGAGCCGATAGTTGGTCGGATTCCTATGGTTATATGCGAATTGGATACTTCAAGCACAACAGCGATATTCCATTCGGGAACGTCATTCAAGGTAGGAATTGATGCTAGAGAATTCCCCCAGTCTGTTTTTAAGTCTATGTGTGTTATAGGGCCACGAAAACCATCATTTTGATCATAGTTAATGAGGCCATCTTGAAGTGCTTTTCGAGCATATAATTGCAATTTTGGATCAAGAGATGTTCGTACGGATAAACCATCTTCATAAAGTGCTTTTTCTCCATAACGATCAATAAGTTGACGCCTTACTTCTTCAGAAAAGTACTCTGTTCCAAAAAGGCGAGACCGATGTTGTTTGCTCTTTATCTTTAGTGGTTTACTCTTAGCTATAGTGGCTTGTTCTCTTGTTATATAACCATTTTCTTCCATACGATCAATGACCCAATTTCGTCGAGAAACTGCCGCTTTATGTTTTCGAAAAGGATCATAATTACTAGGCCCCTTAGGAAGAGCTGCTAGATAAGCTGCTTCTTCTATATTTAATTCACTCACCGATTTATTAAAATAAGTTAGAGCTGCGCTTGCTATACCATATGAATTAAATCCGAAAAAAATTTCATTCAAATAAAATTCTAGGATTTTTTCCTTGTCGTAAGCCTTTTCTAATCGAAAAGATAGGAGTATTTCCTTCATTTTTCGATCCATGGTTTGATTAGAGCTCAATAGGAAATTTTTTGCAACTTGCTGTGTTATAGTTGAAGCTCCTTCTGGACGTCGCCCATTAATAATGTTCTTTATGTTGTGAAGAATAGCTCGTAATATTCCAAATATGTCCACTCCCGAATGATGGTAAAAATTTTTATCTTCAGCAGAAACAAATGCGTATTTAACGTGTGCAGGAATTATTTGAATAGGTAAAAATAAGCGGTTCTCTTTTGCGTATTCCGCTATAAGTGATCCATTGCCAGCGTGAATCCTAGTAGTAACAGAAGGTGAATAGGAATTAAGGGAATCGTAATCAGGAAGATTTTGAGAAATCTTAGCTATATAAATGCTAGTTCCTAATATTGCACCTAGAATCGAATAAGTAGTAAACCCGAAAAAATATCCAATTAAGCTAATTATACGAGAATACAATATAAATTCCTCGAGAAGTTGATTGTAAAGTTACAGGACATTTGATTAAATACCCAATTTTTTGAAAATGTAATTTCATTCTAGGTATTTTACATTAGTTTTTATATCCAAGATAGTTTTTTATGCTTGATTGTCAAGAAAAACACATTATTTTCTTTCTAACTTTAATGTTAGATAGTTATTGTTAAATTAATCAATTAAATTTCTGATGTTGTATCTAAATTTTTATTACTTTTTTGCTATATAAGTATATATAAAGCTTACTAGTTGATTGTTACTTTACTGTTTTTTGAGTAATGTGTCGGCAAAATTATATGATTATTTTAAATAATATAAGGATTTACCTCTTCGAATAGGGTACATATGGTATCTGGAAAAGTTTGTTTTTAGGTTGTATGTTATCTCTGGGGTTTTCCCGATGTAAAAAATCGGTTTTTCCTATTTTCTATAAGTTGGTAGTTGATAGGAGTTTTTCGTTGGATTCTTCCACCAGGAAGGTCTTTGGATATATTTATAAGTTAGTTTGACTCATGCGCATGAATTTTTTTGAGCTGTTTGGTGCGATAAAACGGGGCACTTTGTATCTTGTTAAGTGCGCATTTGAGACCCAAAATATCTTTGTCATCAAGTGCTATCAATCTTATTTTCTGATTATTTATATAATTAAGATTTTTATGGTTGAATGCCTAGGAGAGATAAATTCATGGTTAATAAGATGCTTATTGATGCTTCGCATGTTGAAGAAACACGCGTTGTTGTCTTGCGAGATAATCGCGTTGAAGAACTAGATTTTGAATCTGAGCATAAAAAACAAATAAAAGGGAATATCTACCTTGCGAAGGTTACACGTGTAGAACCTTCTTTACAAGCAGCTTTTGTGGATTATGGAGGTAATCGGCATGGCTTTCTTCCTTTTCTTGAAATTCATCCTGATTATTATCAGATACCATTTTCTGATCGTCAGGCATTATTAAAATCTAATGTTGTTCAAACGGATAGTGAAGATGTAGTAAACGGTGACTTTGAGTCAGCTGAATTGGATAGCGACAATCAATTAGAGGAAAATGATACTGTCAAAGATATTTCTAAGGAAATACAAGAGGAATCCAAAATATGTGAAAGCAGTAATGTTGAAGATATTACGTTGGATTCATCCGAGAATATTTTTAAGAAGTTTAGAAGAAAATACTGCATTCAGGAAGTTATTAAGAATCGTCAAATTCTATTGGTACAGATAGTGAAGGAGGAGCGTGGAAACAAGGGAGCGGCGGTCACGACTTATCTTTCTTTAGCAGGGCGATACTCTGTTCTAATGCCTAATACTCCTAAAGGAGAGACTATTTCGCGTAAGATAACAAATCCTGTTGATCGCAAGAATCTTAAAGAAATTGCTCGTGGACTTGATGTCCCCGCAGGTATGGGAGTTATTCTCCGTACAGCAGGTGCATCTCGCATGAAGATTGAAATAAAACGTGATTTTGAATATCTCATGCGTCTTTGGGATAATGTTCGTGCATTAGCTCTGAACTCAGTTGCTCCTCATTTGGTATATGAAGAGGGTAATTTAATTAAGAGGGCGATTCGTGATCTTTATTGTAAAGATATATCAGAAATTATTGTTTCGGGAGATAAGGGATATCGTGAAGCAAAAGATTTCATGAAGCTCTTGATTCCTAGTTATGCTAAAATAGTTCGGCAATATAAAGATGTACATCCGATTTTCTTTCGTTCTGACATCGAAATTCAATTAGATTCTCTTCATCATACGGAAGTTATTCTTCCATCTAGGGGTTATCTTATTATTAATCAGACTGAAGCTCTTGTTGCAATAGATGTGAACTCAGGTCGTTCGACGCGAGAACATTGTATAGAAGATACTGCTCTTCAAACTAATTTAGAAGCTGCTGAGGAAATTGCACGACAACTTCGTCTTCGTGATTTATCGGGCTTAATAGTTATTGATTTTATTGATATGGAGGAAAAGAGAAATAATCGTGCTGTTGAAAAGAAATTCAAAGAAAGTTTAAAAAAGGATAGAGCTCGTGTTCAAGTAGGATCTATATCTCATTTTGGACTTTTGGAGATGTCTAGGCAACGTACTAGATCATCTGTTTTAGAAAGTACAACCAAAGTTTGTAGTCATTGCAAAGGATCAGGATACATTCGTTCTCAATCCTCTATATCATTAAGTATTCTAAGAAGCATACAAGAATATTTGCTACAACACACTACTCATAACATTATTGTTCATACGCATTCGGATGTTGTATTGTATTTATTGAATCAGAAACGTAATACAATTGTTGAATATGAGGTCAGATTTGGTGTTTCAATTAATATCATGATTGGGATACAACTAAAGGATAAGTTTTTTTATATTGAAAAAGGAACGCCTGTTCAATCTCCAGTGAAGATTGATCATGCAGTTGAATTTTCTAATACTCAAATATTAGAGAATAATTCTATCCAAGATAATAAAGATATTGAATATTCTCGGCAAGGTGATAATTTATTGCCGGATTTTAATTCGGAGTCATTGGTAGATATTAAAAGTAAATGTGATCAAAATATAAATTTAAAAAATGTGAATGATTCATCTGAGGAACATACGGGTATTGTTCGTAAAAGACGAAGGAGGCGTAGGCGTAGTAAGCGTCATACCGTGGATCATGGTGATGTTGTAGCATCTGATGTGCTAGGTTCTGTTCAAAATGTTGTTGATTGTTCATTTGATATGCACACGGAGCCTACCAATATAGAAAACAATTTTTCTGAAAGTAGTTCTAATGAATTTAAAGAGGATTCTGAAGTTTTGCCAGTTAATACTGAGAATAATTATGATATAGATAATGTTAATTCTAATTCTAATGGTTATTCTATTTTCAAGAAAACAAGATGGTGGAAGCGTCGTAAATAATCTATGTTATTGAAAATATTTATGATTTACAGGAAGACAATATTTGTGATTGTATTTTCTATATATTGCTATAATAAGTATTTTATTGTGATATATTAATTGTTAGTAAATGGTAAAACAAAGGAATAATTATATATTTTTTATGTGGAAGATAGTGATTATTTGTATGTTAGATTTTTTTAAATCAATTTGTTTCTTGGGAATAATTTTCTAAAATCCATGATTTTAAAGCATACAATTCTTTTAATGCTTGTAAAGGAGTCATTTCATCGGGTTTTAGTTCTTTTATTTTTTCAATGAATGTTTTATTTTTTTTAGATATGTCACTATGCATTTCTTGTATTGGAGGTTTTTGATAATTGTGTCGGATTTCTTTTTGATTATGGTTATATAATTTTTCAAATATTTTTAAAATATCATACGCTCGTGATGTAACCTTAAAAGGTAATCCTGCTAATTTCCCTACTTGTATTCCATAGGAATTAGTAGCTATTCCTGGAATTACTTTATGTAAAAAAATGATTTCTTCATTGCTTTCACTAATTTGTAAGGTAGCATTATGTAATCTTTCTAATTTTTTTGATAAATCTGTTAATTCATGAAAATGAGTTGCTAATAATCCTCTGCATCTATTAGTTTCATGTAAGTATTCTATAGTAGCCCATGCTATAGAAAGGCCATCTAACGTGGATGTTCCTCTTCCAATTTCATCTAAAATAATAAATGAATGATTGGTTGCTTGATTTAAGATTGATGCTGTCTCAATCATTTCAACCATAAAAGTAGATCGCCCACTTGCTAAATTATCAGCTGAACCAACTCGTGAAAATAATTTATCTACTATACCAATATGGGAATAAGATGCAGGAACATATGATCCCATTTGTGCCATTATAACAATAATAGCATTTTGACGTAGAAAAGTTGATTTTCCTCCCATATTAGGCCCTGTAAGTAGCCATATTTTTCCTTGATTTTGGTTGTTAGAGCAAGATAAATCACAGTCATTTGCTATAAAAGGTTTTGAAAATTTTTTTTTCAATGTTTTTTCAACTACGGGATGACGTCCATCTTTTACAATAAATTTTGTTGAATCATCAACTATTGGGCGACAATAATTTTGTTCGGTTGCTAATATAGATAAAGCAATAGATACATCAATGATAGATATCGCTTGTGAGGCATTATTCAGTAATTCTGATTGCTCTATTATATCATTAGATAGTGAATCAAAAGCTTCTAATTCAATTAACAGAGCTTTATTTGTGGCATTTGTTATACGATTTTCTAAATCAATAAGTTCAAGAGTGGTAAATCGACTTGAATTAGCCGTAGTTTGTCGATGAATAAAGCGTTTTTCATATTCCAAGTTTTTTTTAAGAACAATCGCATTGTTAGAAGTTAATTCGATAAAATACCCTAGATTATTGTTATGTTTTATTTTAAGATTTTTTATTTTTATTTCTTCTGCATATTTACATTGTAAAGATGCAATAACACGTTTTGATTGATCGCGTAGTAATCTGGTTTCATCTAAGGTTAAATCTGCTCCATCACGTAAAAATCCTCCATCTTTTTTAAAAATTGGTAATTCGTCAGACAACATTGATGAAAGTTTTTTTTCCAGAGATTGAGGTAGTTTTTTTAGTGTTTCCACTGAAGAATTTAATTCTTCTGGGAGATTGTTTTTTTTTAATATATTTAATATATCCGTTCCAGAACGTATACCGTCTCGAATGACAGCAAGATCTTTTGGTTCTCCTCTTCCTATTTTGAGACGAGAAATTGATCTTAGAATATCAGGAGCAGATTCCAGTATTATTTTTATAGATTTAATTAACATTGTATTCTTAATAAAAAAATCAATTGAATCGAGACGGTTATTAATTTGTTGTGAGTTAGTCAAAGGTGATGCAATTCTTTCGGCAAAAAGCCTTCCTCCAGCTCCTGTAATGCTATAATCAATTGTATTTAATAGAGATTCTTCTCTTGATCCTGAAATAGTGCGTAGGATTTCTAAGCTAGAACGTGCATAAGATTCAATAAATAATGTAGATTTTATATCTTCTTGTTCAGGAGATCCAATAGTTGCTTTATCTACTAATTGTGTTTTTTTTATGTAAGAAATTATTGCTGCTATTGCTGTTTTTTCAACTTGAGAGAATGATCCAAAAGTATCCACGGTTGTTATCTTATAGTATTCAGAGATACGTCTATCAGCAATCGAGTGATCGAAAAAGACATTTGGTTGTGCTATTGCGATATTACTAAATGTTTCAAAGTATGATTTGTATTCAGCATTTGATAGTTCTTTTTCAGAAAAGATGATTTCCCGTGGATCTATTCGCATGATATCTGAAATCAATCTATTGCTATTTGAACTTGATGTTTTGAAAATTCCTGTGGATATATCAATCCATGCTATGGACCATTCTGTTCGAATACGAGCAACTGCCATGAGATAATTTGAATCTGTTGGAGAAAGCAATTGATCTTCGGTAATTGTCCCAGGTGTTATAAGACGAACAACATTTCTTCTTACTAAAGATTTATTGCCACGTTTTTTTGCTTCAAGAGGAGACTCAATCTGTTCACATATAGCAATTCGATATCCTATTTTTATTAGTTTTTGAATATAATGATCTGCAGTATGTATTGGAACTCCACACATGGGAATATCTTTCCCTAAGTTTTTTCCTCTTTTCGTTAAGGTAATTCCAAGGCAACGGGATGCTACGATAGCATCATCAAAAAATAATTCATAAAAATCACCCATTCTATAAAATAGTAAACTATCAGGATTAACGGATTTTATTTCTATATACTGACGCATCATAGGAGTCGAAGAATTTAATTCTTCTTCTGTATTAATTTTTTTAGAGAAAGATTCTTGTTTAGATAAAAACTCTTTTGTCATGTATTATAAGATTCCTTGCATTTCTAGGAATAGAGTAATTTAGATAATAAGTAAATTAAAGAGATTTCCTATTTTGAAATCAATATTTTATTTTTTATTATATCTAAGTATAATGTCATTATATATTATAAAACATGCTCCAATAGATATAAAAAGATCAGCAAGATTAAAAATTGCAAAGTACCAAGTTTTGGTATGTATCATTATATAATCAATAACATATCCATATAAGCAGTGATCTACTACATTCCCTAGTGCTCCAGCTATAATAAGAATGTATCCCATATCAAGTAATATTTTTTTTTGAGTGTTTTTCTTCCATATAAAAATAATTATAGCTATTATTAAGATGCGGATACTTACAATTATTTTAGGTGATATATTGGATAACATTGAAAAGGATATGCCAGTGTTATGTGTCAAATATAAAGTAAAAAAAGGAAAAATATTCTTAGGACTATGAAGATTTAAACAAGAATCGAGTATAATTTTAACTGATTGATCTAATATTAAGAGACATATGAGTGAAAGAAACATAACTAGACGATAAGAAATCATTTTATAAAACCTTTAAATTATTTCTCATTAATTATGCTCAACTTTAGAGCAACTTGGATTTATAATCTTGGTAATAATCCTATCTTTAATGTGGCAGATTCATAAGATATATTGTAGTGTAAAAACGTTAGACTATTTTGCTATTTGTTTAAGCCAAATGTAGCATTCTTCTTACGATCAATACACGTACCAAAGTTTTATAAAAAGTATGATTACAAGTAAACGCACGTCATTTTAATAATTATCTAATTTTTGAGAGTGATTTTTTCTTTTAATAAATTGAGACGATATTTTAAGTTTTTTCCTGATTTAAAAAAAGGAACCATTTTTTCTTCAACAGAAACAACTTTTCTGGCAAGTGGAGCTTTCGCTAATCTTGCAGCACGCTTTCTTACAGAAAAAGATCCGAATCCTCGTATTTCTACTCGTCTACCATTTGCAAGGGCCTTTGTCATCTCTTCCAATAGAGTATTAACTATTTTTTCAACATTACTATGATTAATTTTTGGATTTTTTTTTGAAAGCTTGTCTATTAAGGAAGACTTGATCATAATACTTTCCCTATATTAAATAATACAACTAATTTTGAGGATTCCATATTGATAATAATCCCTGCATGTTTGTTTTTTCGGTAGATGTAATAACTTCATCTATTATTCCTGTTAATTTATTTTTAAAATTAAAGAACCAATATTCTTTTGGAGGATTCCAGTCTTTAATTTTTGTCACATTTTTGTCTAGTCCAAGTTCATACAAGCTGTTCCAGACTTCATCTCTTCCTCCTATTGTATCTACTAATCCTAATTTCTTAGCTCTAGATCCTGTCCAAATACTTCCATCGGATAAGGTCAACATTTTATCATATGGGATATTACGACTTTTAGAAACAATTTTTACGAACCAATGATAACTGTCACTTACCAAATTTTGAAGTTTTTTTATACCTTCTGGATTCGTTTCTGAAAAAGGAGATGGCTCTCCCTTTAATGGAGATGACTTAATTGTTTTGTATGATACCCCCAATTTATCTAACAAATGTTTAACGTTTGGGAACTGAAGTATTACACCTATAGATCCAATTATTGAGCTATTTGATGCAACTATAGTATTGCTAGCACATGCTATCATATATGCGGCAGATGCGGCCATAGAGCGAGCTTCAGCAACTACTGGTTTGTGAAGCTTTACTTTTTGTATGGCATTAAATATTTGCTCACCTGCATATGCTGATCCTCCTGGAGAAGATAGTGATACTATCAGGGCCTTCACAGAATCGTCTTTGTCAATGTTTGCAATTCGTTCTAATAATTCAGGATTATCATCTATTGTCCCTAGTATTGAAATCCTTGCTACATGTGGACTTTTATCTTCATAAATATAATTCCAGCAAATGTATGCTAATATTAGCAATATTAACTTTGATATAACACTTCTGGTCTTAATTTTTTTTATTTTTTCAAGAAACATTTGCATATACAAAACACCACCTACTACGATTTCCTACTTCATCACTCTAATTACATTCCATATGATAGTAAATGAATAATTAATTTTTTTGTTTTTCTGCACAGAATTATTTTGATTAAATTATAAAAAAATATTTATTATTCTGAAATTGTAAACTTTATAATTGTAGTATAGGTAATAATTATGTAACATCAAAGAGATAACTGCAATTTAATTGGAATGTCTCTCCTTTTATAGTATGGATAATATAAATCAGTTGGATAAAAGAGATAAAATATTATTGCAAGGAATAAAATATCGTAGTCATGTTAGGTCTATTAGATTATTGAAGTTTTTTTTGCCTTTTATGATGATATTATTGGCATTTTGGTTTTGTTTTTCTTCTTGGGAACGTATTAGAACTTTTTCTAAACCCTTTATAGATCTATTTGACATGGAACCTATGGTTATGAAAAAATTTATTCTATCTAATTATAGTAAGGATAGTATTAGATATTCATTAGTTGCAGAAAGTGCAAAAGCTGGCTTTAACAGTAAAAATATTTTCTTTTTGAAAAATTTTGAATTAATTGTGCCTACACAATCACCGGATAACTTGATAATTTTTGCGCATTCTGCAGATCTTGATTTACGTCGTAATATTTTGGATATTAATAAACCTTTTAAAATGAAATTTAAGGATAGTATTCAATTAGATTTTAAAAGTGCTATTCTAGATATAAATAAAATCTATATAAGTAGTTTACATCCTGTTACAGTTACACACTCGGATTTTGTTATTTCTGCACAATCTTCTCAAATAGATCAAAGTAGTAAAAGCGCGAAGTTTATAGGGCAAGTGTCGGTAATAATGAACCCTGAAATTTTGCAGGGGAAAAATAATTAATTCATTGGAAACTATTTTGTTTAGTATTTTTGACTAGTGCTTTTTGAATATTATGTATAAACATTTATTAGTATTTTTATTCGTATTATCTAGATTTAATTTGTCTCAAGCATCAGATAATTATGTAACAAGATTTAAAATGTTTGGGAATGAAAAAATTCATATTAAGAGTGATATATTGGATGTTAGAGATGATGTTCAAAAAGCTTTTTTTTTAGGGAATGTACGATTAAGTCAAGGAGATTTTACCTTGCAAGCTGAAGAAATGACTTTCTATTATCGCAATACTGATAATAACAATATTAATAGTGATAAAATTGATCGTATGGATATAGAAAGAAATATTGTTATAAGGTCAGGGTCAATTAAGACTATGGCTAGCAATGGTTATTTTGATTTTAAAAATAGGGTTTTGGTATTGGGTAAAGGCAGTGGGGAAAAAGTAATATTAGAAGAGAATATAAATACATTTTTTGGATGTAAGTTGATTGTTAATTTAGATACGAATGTTGCTAATTTACAAGGATGCGGATCTGATCAGGTGAGATCTATAATTCATTATAATTAGAAAGATATAGCAACTATTAGGAAGTTCCTAAGGATTTAAGATGATGCAGTGTAAGCATAGTAATGTTTTGCAAGAAAGTTGTTTGTCTGCACGTTCTTTAACTAAAAAGTATAATTCATCATATGTAGTTAAGAATATAGGATTAGATGTTAACCCTGGTGAAATTGTTGGATTGCTTGGTCCTAATGGAGCTGGTAAAACAACCCTTTTCTATATGATAACAGGTTTAATTGCAGTAGATAATGGTTTTATTAAAATTGATGGACATGATGTAACTAAAATGCCTATGTATAGGCGTGCCCGTTTTGGAATTAGTTATTTGCCACAAGAAGCTTCAATTTTTCGAGGATTAACCGTTGAAGAAAATATTCTTGCAGTTTTGGAGCTGTACGAAAAAGATAAGAATAAGCGTCGTGAAAGATTAGATTGTCTTTTGAAAGAGTTTAATATTGTAAAATTGCGCTACGTATTAGCGCCATTATTATCTGGAGGACAAAGAAGGCGTGTGGAAATAGCTCGCTCTCTTGTTAGTTGTCCTTCTTACATATTGCTTGATGAGCCATTTTCTGGAGTAGATCCTGTTGCTATTTTTGATATACAGGTTCTAATTAGAGATTTAGCTTCTCGTGGAATTGGTGTCTTGATAACAGATCATAATGTATATGAAACATTGAAATTAATTGATCGTGCCTATATAATTCATGCGGGAGAGGTCCTCGCTAATGGAACAGTAAAAGATATTGTTGATAATAAAGATGTAAGAAGCCTATATCTAGGTAACAAGTTTGAATTCTAAGAATAATTAATGGTGTTTTTATTTTTAAATTTATTTTTTTTGAATCACAAAATTAAAAACAAATTAGATAGAATATTCACTGAAAAATAATTATTTGTCGATTACTAAAATAAGGACACCTTGTAGGTGTCCTTATGCGCAATAAAAATATATTATGAAAATTTTTTATAAAAATTGTTTATGAAACTTTATAATAGATAATTCCTAGTATAATATCCGTAAGGAAAGTAATAAAAATACACTGGTTTTATAATAAACCTTTATAGTAGACTTATACAACGATCTCTTTATAATAGTTACTGCATTCCTTAAAAAAAATACAAACTGTAAAAATTCTAAATGCCATCAAATTTATCAAAAAACAATATAGGGTTTTCCTTGGACCTATTAAAAATTCAATAAAAATAAAAAAAAACAATACTATAATCTAATACATAAATAATGTAAAAAAGAGAAGCGATATTAATGAATAATAGTAATGCATAAATTGCATTATTCTCAAGAAATGGATGTTGTTTTACTATATTTTTTTTAATGCTTTCTTGAGAGCTATCAAAACATGCCAAGTATTTTTTTTAATAAGGGGATATTTAATAAGTTCTTGAGGATGTACTGTAGATAACGTTGGAATAGTACGGTCTTTAACACTAATATTATGCCATTTTCCAAGATTTTGATAAGTGTTTGTATAGTTATTATTGAAGAAAAAGTTTTTTGTTTTGCTTCCAATAAAAAAGATAATTTTAGGTGAGATAAGTTCAATTTGTTTTATTATTAGAGGGCGGCATATTTCTATTTCTATATCGGAAAGATTTCTATTTCCTGTAGGATACCATGGGGAAATCATAGACATATATGTTTGTGATCTTACAAGATCTATAGACTTGAGCATTTTATCTAACATATTTCCTGTCTTGCCGGAAAAAGGTTCGCCACTTATGTTATCGCTATCGCTAGGTGTATATCCTATAATCATTAGGTCTTTACCTTCTTTTTGTTTAATAGCACATATAGTGGAAATAGACGTACTGCAGAGATTATATTCATGAAAAGAGCAAAGGAGTGATTTTAATTCATGCAAGGAACAAGCTTTGTTAGCAATTGAATAAGCTTTTTGTACTAGTATATTTTCTTTATGAGAAATATTTTTTTCCGGCTTTATCTGGTAGTTAACAGGATTTTCCCCACTTTGTAAGTCAGATATATCTTTTTTAATTTCATCAAAAACCCAATAGACTCCGGAATCTGCATAAAATAGTGCAGTTGTTAATAGTTGTTCTTTTGATAATATTCTCGTAGAATTTATGTGGTTATTTTTCGAAAGTTTTTTCATGTTAGAAAGAGTCTTTTATATTAAAATCTAATTTTAATGCAGTGAAAAACAATTCTTATTTCTATTTTAGGGATATTTATTTGTCGTATAAGATTTTTCTTTTATAGTTGATCATACTATAAATTAGTTTATTCTTTATCAAATTGTAATAATTGTTCTTTGTTATCTGAGCGGATTAATGTGGGAAGTCCCATTTTTTGAAGAATGCTAAGAAAAGGTTTGGGAGGAAGTTCTTCAATATTTACCATGTTCCCAACATCCCAAATTCCTTGTGCTATTAAAATAGCTGCAGCTACGGGAGGTGTCCCGGCGGTATAAGATATTGCTTGGCTATTTACTTCTTGGTATGCATTTTGATGGTCACATATATTGTACAAGAATATTTCTCTTTTTTCCCCGTGATATTTTCCATTTATTAAGCATCCTATACAGGTCTTCCCATGATAGTTAGAAGCTAATGAAGAAGGATCTGGTAATACAGATTTTACTATTTTTAAAGGTGCTACTTCTATGTTTTCTGCGGTTTTTATTGGTTGTTCTGATAGAAGTCCTAGATTTTTTAATATTGTGAATACATTAATGTAATGATCGCTGAATCCCATCCAAAATCTTATATTGGCACCTTTTATGTTTTTATATAAAGAATGTATTTCATCGTGTCCACTTAAATAAACTTTCTGTTTTCCAACAGCAGGGAGTTCATATGTTTTGCTTATTTCAAACATTTTGTTAGTACACCATTGGTTTTTTTGCCAACTGTAAACTACTCCTGTAAATTCTCGTAAATTGATTTCTGCATTAAAATTTGTTGCAAAATATTTATCATGCTTTCCAGCATTAACGTCTATTATATCAATATCTGTTATTTCTTCGAAATATTCATCTTTTGATAAACGTACAAAAGCATTAACTACTCCTGGATCAAATCCTGCTCCTAAAATCGCAGTAATTGATTTTGCATTACATTCATCAAGCATATTCCATTCATAATTATTGTACCAAGGAGGGGTTTCACATATTTTAAGGGGATCTTCGTGAATTGCAGTGTCAATATATGCCACATTTGAGTCAATACAGGCTCGTAAAACTGACATATTAAGAAAAGATGAGCCAACATTAATTACTATTTGAGAATTTGTTTTCTTAATTAATTCTATTGTTGATTCAATATTTAGAGCATTTATCTGGTGTACTTTAATGTTACCAGGAACTTTCATTGATTTTTTTTTGTGGATGCTATCAGCTATTTGTAAGCACTTTTGCAGTGTGCGTGATGCTATATTAATCTCTCCGAGAATATCATTATTTTGAGCACATTTATGAGCTACGACGTGAGCAACGCCTCCAGCTCCAATAATTAAAACATTTTTTTTCATAATTTTAGGGGATCTCTGCTATTAAATTTTTTTAAATCGATATAATTTGCTATTTTTTAGGAAAGATTTTTATAATAATCATCGTATGAAAATTCACGTATAGTTATTATCTTGCCATCTAAATCTTTTATTGCAATCGTCGGCATGTTTATTCCATTAAACCAATTTTTCCTGTTTATGTTATATCCTGCGATATCTTCGAATGATATTTTATCTCCAATTTGAAGGGGTCTTTCAAAGTTGAACTCGCCAAATATGTCTCCTGCAAGGCAAGATCTTCCGCATACCATAGCAGTGTAAGGGCCAGTGTTTGGATATATAGTCGCTGATTCTTGGTAAAGTAAGTAATCAGGAGCATGAGCCTCTACAGAGGAATCAACAATTACTAGGTTCTTAATGTTTTCTAATACATCAAGAACGGTGGTTTCTAATGTTGTAGTATTGGTCACAATAGCTTCCCCAGGTTCTAAATAAAGTTGTACAGAATATCTTTCTGAAAATTCTTTAAGAAGTTGGCAAAAGTCTTCTATGGGGTAATTTTTCTCTGTAAAATGAATTCCTCCTCCTAGGCTAATCCATTCTACTTGATTAATTAAATGACCAAATTCTTGTTCAATATTTTTTAGCATTGTGCTTAAACAAGGAAAAGATTTATTTTCACAATTATTATGGAACATTAGTCCGTTAATATTTTTTATCTCAGGTTCTATTTTGTATCTGCATCTTTCTCCTAAACGACTAAAAGGGCGATTGGGATCAGCAAGAATAAATTTAGAATAGGATATGGATGGATTCACGCGTAGTCCTATATTTTTTTTAAATTTAGATGCCTTTTCTTTAAATTTATTCAACTGAGAAATAGTATTAAAAATTATTGTGTCGCAATTAGAGAGAACGTCATCAATTTCACAATCTTTATATGCAACATTATATGCATGTGTTTCGCCGCCGAATTTTTCACTTCCTAGCAGGACTTCATGGAGTGATGAAGAGGTTGTCCCGTCTATATATTGATTCAATATGTCAAATATTCCCCATGTAGCAAAGCATTTGAGAGCTAAAAGTACTTTTGCTCCAGATTTTTTACGAATTAGTGAAACTACTTCTAGGTTATTTAAAAGTTTTTGTTTATCAATTAAATAGTAAGGCGTTTTAATCATGAGGATTTAAAGATCTTTCGTAAAATCGAATTTTATCTATTTTGATTTTCTAGATCAATAGATTAAAGATTGTGACAGGTTAATAATACATCATGTTTTATTATACTAACAGCATATATTATTATGTTGGTGGTTTTAAGATTGCGTTTAAATCATTGAAAAATTTAGACCACAATATCCTGACTTTGTATACAATAGCGTTTTTGATTTTTCTAGTCCTTGTATTTTGATGAGAGATGTGTCTATCATGTTTTCCTATGATAAAAATCTTAAAAATTATTATACTAGTCTTTAAGGTGATAGTAGTATAAATGTGTTTGTATCAAGTGTATGCATGCACGAGTGGTGATATTTATGAAAATTGGTAATAAAATATACAAAAATCGTGAAGACTTGCCATGTTTGGTTCCGATTTTTCCTCTTTCAGGCATGTTGTTGTTGCCAGGAAGTCGTTTGTCTTTTAGCGTTTTTGAACTTTCACATGTTGCTATGTTTGATTCCGTATTATCTGGTGATAGATTAATAGGATTAGTTCAACCAGCGATAAGTGGTTTTCTTACAAATAGTGACAGTCGGTTATCTCAAATCGGTTGTATTGGTCGTCTTACGTCTTTTGTTGAAACAGATGAAGGCAATTATATTATGACTGTAACAGGAGTTTGTAGATTTAGACTGTTAGAAGAATCCTATAAATTAAATTCTTGGAGTTGTTTTTATATTGCTCCATTTTTATCAGATCTTGTTGGTCATGATAACTATGGTGTTGACAGGACTGCTTTATTGGAAGTATTTCGCAATTATTTGACTGCGAATAACTTGGAGGCTGATTGGGAAAGTATTGAGGGTGCGAGTAATGAGGTGTTGGTAAATTCACTTGCTATGCTTTCTCCTTTTAGTGAAGAAGAAAAACAAGCGTTATTAGAAGCTCCTGATTTTAGAGCTCGCGTACAGATTTTGGTTTCAATTATGAAGATTGTACTTACAAGCAATTATTCTAATTGTAGAAATAGAATTCAATAGATGATTTGTTAGCAATGAACGAAAGTACTCTCAATATAGATATAGATCCACGATTGCTTGAAGTTTTAGTTTGTCCATTAACTAAAGGTAGTCTTGTGCTAATTTCTGAAGGTAGAGAGTTATTTTCAAAAGAAGCATCTATTGCATATCCAATAAGATCTGGTGTTCCTATTATGATTGTTTCAGAAGCTCGTCAAGTGGATTCCAAGTTCTAGAAAGAAAATGTACTAAATATTTACTTTTTACCAGAACAATCATTTGTAAATAATAGTTTTAAAGTGGAAGATTGCAAAATAATATTTTTAATTTTATTCTTGTGGTTGAAGGAGAAAACATCTTGGTGTGCAGGATAGAATTGATTTTTTCCCTGGAGAATAAACGCGTACTGTATTCTTTTCATTTATAAAAGTTGTTACTTGTGCATCAATGATTACTTTGTCTTTTTCTCCCAAAACTATTAGATTAGTTAATCCAATGTTTTTCCCTGTAAGTACTATATTTTTATCTTTTTCAAGTGATAATACATCTGCTATTTGATCGCTTCCAATAATTATTTTTGTAGGGAAATCATTTAATTTTAATACAACTGATTCTCCAATTGCTACACGGATATCTTGTTCATTGTCTGTAATTTTTTTTTCGGATAGCTGCTTACTTGTTGTAACTGGTATTCGGTTTATTTGTGTTTTTTTATTTTGTGGGATATGACCTTGTGCTTGGTGAAAATGTTGCCTTTCTTTTGTTTTATGTTGTATTGGGAGTATAGGTTTTTTCCTATTTGTTATAGTGTTATCCTGTTGGTTTAGATTTGATACAGTTTTTCCCTCCTTCATTACTCCATCTTGAGAAAAAGTTGGATAACTATAAGATATTATAAAAATAGATAAAGCTAATGAGAGTTTAGTATTTGCCATAAATTTAGCCTGTAAAATAAAATTTATAAAATAAAACGTTAATACTTAATTGCGTGCACTGTAAACTTTCTTTTTTAAATTGTAGTAAATTTACTTGATTTTTTTTGGATAATAAAATCCATTAAGTGTCTTCTAAAATCATATCAATATGTTTTTATAATAACATTTGATGCTATTTTTACATTGATCGAACAAAAACTTTTATTATACGAAGCTATATTTTTTGTTATCAAATTATTTTTTTAAATATTTCGCAATTACAAATTTTATAATCTAAAACTAAATGTTCCTCGTAATATTTCTTCACTATACATACATGTGTATCAAGTTTATATAAATAACTTTCAATTAATTTATCAATTATACAATGATTTTGTACTATAATATAACAGATATACCAATTGTTTTATAATAGATTAACTCCTTTTAAACTATTTATATAGGATAATGCCTTTTCAAGTGGGGGTATTCATGATTTTCTCGTATGTAAATAGTAAAGCGAATAGGTGATCGAAATTTTTTCGTATTCGAAACTCTATTATATGTCCTTGAAAACCACGAACACCCTAGTTTTCTAGCTGACCAAAACACGAGCAACCATTAGGGTGAATATTTGAATACTATATATTTGTCAAGAGTGTTTCTAGTATGTCTGCTAGTTTTATTAAACTTTCATGAAAGGATATAAAAACTATGGTAAGTTATTTTAAAACATTTCTAAAAGATAACTCAGGTGCAACTGCTATTGAATATGGATTGCTTGCATCTCTTGTTGCTTTGGCGATTATTGGTGCTGTTACCTCGCTTGGTGGAAAATTGAACGAGGTCTTCTCTTCCATTGCTGGTAAGTTGCCTACGCCTAATAAAGCCTAACAATCCTCCTGCTAATGTTTAAGTAAAATAAATAATAATAATCTCAATAGCCGCAGTAGATGCATCAAAGTATTTATTGTGGCTATTTTGATCGCTTATTTTTTTTAAAATCTTTTTTATCATTAATTATATCTGCTGATATATCGTTTGTAACTTTGTCTTAGTAATAGTTAGTTTATTCATTGTTCTGTGTTAAATATGCGCAATATGGTAATTATTAATTTAATAAAATTGCATTTATAACTTATTTTTTAAATATTTTATAGTTTATAATATTGATATTCAGGACAGACTGTGGTTCATAGATAGAAAAAAATAATTTGTATTTTTAATTTTTTATTAAAGGTTATTATTTCTATGAAGATTAGTTTGATAAATAAATTTCTAAAAGATAAATCAGGTGCAACTGCTATTGAATATGGTTTGCTTGCTTCTCTTATTGCTGTTGCAATTATTGCTTCTGTTACCGCTCTGGGCACTAAATTGAAAGATGTTTTTGAATCTATTATGGCTGGGATTAAAAAAGGATAAGTAATTATTGTTTTATTGAATAGCTGTGATAAAATCGATTTTTTATTGCAGCTATTATAAATTGTTTATCTGATCTTTAAAGTCATTGCTCATATTTTTTATAGTTTCATAAAACAATCTTTAAATATGAGTTTTATGTTATATTAATTAATATTTCGATTTTATTATTGAAATATTTTTTTTATGTTTTTAAGTATCCATATGGATCTTCTTATTTATTTGTACTATTCTAGGTTATTTGCTCGCATATAAAACTAATTTGCACGTTTTTTGTTATGAATTAAGAAACTATTTGAATAATAGAATATTCTAGAAAAGGTATATTTTATACGCTATAGCGTATTAATATTTTTATTTAGTAATCTATATTTAAATTAGGAAGTTATTTTTTATGACAATGAATATTATTAAAAATTTTTTAAAAGATAAATCAGGTGCAACTGCTATTGAATATGGTTTGCTTGCTTCTCTTATTGCTGTTGCAATTATTGCTTCTGTTACCACTATGGGTACTAAATTATCAGATACTTTTAATAATATATCTAATGGGTTAGGGAAAAAGCAGGAAAAGATTAATTCTACACCAAATAGCAATAGCACTCCTAAAGCAGAAGTGCTTAATAAATCTAATAATTCCTCAAATAATAAATCTGATAAAAAGAATCCCCCCCCAAAGAATAAATATGATAAAAAGAATCCCCTAAATAAAAACAATAAGAATTAAAATTATTTGAAAAGAAACTAATAATAAATTACTGTAGTATATTTTACATTGTTGAAATATTTATAGGCTGAACAAGAATCTAATATGCATTTATGTATGAAAAATTTTGTTGATTTTTTAATATAATACTATGATATTCGATACATGAATAAAGAAACGTTTAACCAATTTGGTTTTATTAATAAAAGATATTTTTTAATTATATATAATTAATAATTTTTATTGGTTTTATTTTATGGTGTTTGTATGAGTGCTAGTTAATACTGTTTTTAAATTAATAGCATATAGTTATTATCAATTTTGTCTTATGAGTAATTATGTATTACAATGCACAATATATGAGAGAGTAAAATGATTTTTTCTGCTATTCTTCTTATTCCTGTTTTTTGTCTAGTCTTTGCAGCAATGACCGATCTTTTTTATATGGTTATACCTAATAGAGTTTCGATTATTATGCTTGGTTCTTTTTTATTAATATCTTGTCTTTTGGGATTGGATTATGGATTAATATTATCGCATTTATTGGTTGGTTTGTTAGTTTTCGCTGTTTGTTTTGTTTGTTTTATATTTAATATTATGGGTGGGGGAGACGTAAAGTTATTGACTGCGACATCTGTGTGGTTTGGTTGGGCATCTTCTTTAGTAATCTTTTTATGTTTTGTCTCTGTTTGTGGAGGAATATTGTCTTTGTTGATTTTGGTAATAAGGTTGATTACTCGTTATACTCCTTTATTTGATATGTTCATTCCAAAAACTTTCCTTATGAAAAACAAAATACCCTATGGAATTGCTATATCCATAGGTGGATTAATTAGTTATCCAGATTCATATTTTTTTAAAGTTGCTTTGTTAGGGTTGTCCCAATAGTTTTATTTTATTAACTCTTTTCGTCTATGTTATTTTTAATATGATTTTTATGTTATTAAAATAATCGTTCTTAATTAATTATATTTATTGTTTTTATTTTTTTTATTGTTTTATAGGCGAAAAATGAAATTCACTCGAATTACTGGCATTATAGTATCGGCTGTTTTTGCTCTTGTGGCTGGTATTGTAGCAATGCGTTTTATATCTCCTCATCATGTTCAGAAAGATGAAATTATATCTCAATCTCAGGTAAAGTTTGTTAATATTTTGAGGGCTAGATCTGATATAAATGTGGGATCGGTGATTAATTCTTATCATTTAGAATGGGTTGCTCTCCCAGAAGAAAATGTATTTGATGGTTTTATTGATGATGTTAATAGCCCTAATGCTATAGAAGAATTAAGTGGTAAAGTGGTGGTGAGTCGTATTTTTAAAGGAGATCCGATTCGTCTCGAAAAATTGCAGGGACACGGTAATGGAGGTATTTCTTCCATGCTCCCAAAAGGTAAGCGTGCAGTTTCATTGGAAATTACTCCGTCTAGTGCAGCTGGAGGAATGATTAAGCCTGGTGATCATGTAGATGTTATATCTATTCGTTCTTTCAATGAAAAGTCAATAAAGTCTGAAGTAGTTCTTAGGAATGTGATTGTTATCGCAATAGATCAAACCTTACATGGGGATGATGATCAACCGGGGTTGATTGGGAATATCGCTACTTTGGAGCTGACTCCTGCTCAGACAAATATTCTATTTACAGCTCAACAATTATCAACGAAGGTTTCACTAGTCCTGCGATCTATAGGAGATTTAAACGACGAAGATAATCTTGATAATACTAGCAGTGATAGATCAGATGCTATAATTATCAAATCAGGCGTCGTTTCCAATAAGAATGTTGAAGGTATGCCACAATGAGATATTTTCAATTTGCTTTTTTTGCAATTAATTTTTTCCTATTATTTTTTAATAATTCATTTGCTACATCACAATTAACTAAAGATAGAAAAGCGTCTATAATTGATATCAGTGATGCTGATATAGGTAAGAATAAAAGAATCAATGTTGGTTTAAATAAGGTAATTATCCTACGATTACCAGCTGTTATACAGGACGTTTTAGTTTCGGATCCAAATAAAACAGATGTTGTTATGCATTCTTCAAATACTATATATCTTTTTGGTAAAGATACAGGTCAGGCGAATGTCATTTTATTTGGACATGATAATAAGCAAGTTTTGAATCTAGACGTTTCAGTTGCACGAGACGTTTCATATCTTGAGTCTACTTTAAAGCGTTTTATACCTGATTCGAAAATCAATGTTGAAATGATGTCTGATACTGTTGTATTACACGGGATTGTTCGTACTATTCAGGATTCCCAAAGAGCTGTTGAGCTTTCTGATATATTCCTTTCAAAAAGTGGTAGTATTAATCATAATTATAATGGTGCCAGTAATAGTTCTAAAAAAGTAGTCAATCTATTAAACATTTCGGGGGAGGATCAAGTAACCCTTAAAGTAACAATTGCTGAAGTAAGGAGAGATATACTAAAACAAATAGGATTTCGACACAATATTATGTCTCCTGCTAGTAAAACTAGCTCCTCATTTAGTGGTAGTTTGGGTGATGGTGGAATTGGCTCTTTCGCTGTTAAGAGTGTTCTTGACCGATTTTCCTTTGAGAGTTTTTTGAGTTCTTTGGAGCGAGCAACTGCTATTCGTACTTTAGCTGAGCCAACTCTTACAGCTATTTCAGGTCAAAGTGCTAGTTTTAGATCTGGTGGAGAGCGTTTGTACAATACTGTGAATCCCCAGGGTGTTTCTAATATGACTTCGCATGATTATGGTGTTGTTTTGAATTTTACTCCAACTGTTCTATCTCCAGGTCGTATTGCATTACGTATTCAGACAGAGGTTTCTGAGCCAGTATTGAGTGTTGGTTCAGGTGATGCTCCGGAGTTTCGTGTACGTAAAGCTGATACTACTGTTGAATTGCCCTCTGGAGGCACAATAGTTTTAGCAGGATTATTGAAAGATGACATACAACAGATGAAGTCAGGTATTCCATTATTGTCTAGAATACCTATTTTAGGAGCTTTATTCAGGCAGAATAATTTTTCTAGGGAAGAAGCAGAAATCTTTATTGCAGCTACTCCATATCTTGTTCAGCCTGTTCCAATTAATGATTTAAGTCGTCCTGATGATAATTATGATGTTGAAGATGATACCAAGTCGTTTTTCTTTAATCGAGTTAATAAGATTTATGGAACTAAGGAAGAAATTGAAAAGCAGAATTACAAAGGTGCGGTTGGTTTTATTTATAAATGATGGGGGATATATGATAAAATATTTATTCGCGAGTATTAATTTTAAAATATCAATTGTCATCCAGAAGTCATTTGTTTTTTTGCGTTTAATGTTTTTACAAGCATTTTTTTTCTTACTATTTTATGTAGCTAATTCGGCTGCTTATTATTCTTCCGTAGAATCAAGCGATTACCGTAATAGACATCCAATTTTAATGAGAAAAGTTGAAAAAAACATAGACATACCATTACTAGCTGGTAGGGGATCAATAAAAACTCTTGAGAGTAATACGATAAATGGGTTCTTAGATCAATATAAAAAGGATAATGCTAGCGTCCTTTTCTTAATGATTCCAAGTGCTACTGTTTCTTCTTCTTCTATAAAAAAAGCGGTAAAAGACATACGTAAAATTATCAGATCTAGAGGAATTCCATCTTCTTTTATCTCTGAAAGGTTGTACGACGCTAATTATGGATTAGATATTGATACTATTAGGTTAGCTTACTTTGCGATTAAGCCTGTTGTTGGTAGTAAGTGTGGTTTTTGGCCAGAAGACATTTTAGGAGGTGCTACACCAAATCGTAATTGGAGTAATTATGGATGTGCATATCAAAATAATTTAGCAGCACAGGTAGTTAATCCTTTGGATTTATTTTATCCACGTGCGATGACTCCTCCAGATGCAAATAAGCGCGATAAATCTATTAGTGATTATCGTCAATCTAGTTCTGATGATTAAAAAAGTAATGATGGTTTTAGTAATTAAAAAATAAATTAAGATTAAATGTAAATTATAATAGGTAGTATAAGGTTTTTAGTAAAGGGGGAATATGTTATATGAATGTTGATTATAATGTAAATAATCCAGGTTCCCGTCAAGAAAGCAAGGATGCTTTATCAGAAACATTTACTTTGCCACGTATGTCTGTTCACGCTTTTTGTATTACTGATACCCTTTATTCTGTAATAGAAAGATCTAAAATTGATCGTAGGATGACTTATGTTGACATGCGAATTACTAAAGGGTCAATTGCAGAAGCAGTAAATTTGTTTTCTAATACACCCACTCCTAATCTTATTATTGTTCAAACTAAAATAGATTCTAGGGAGATAATGTCTGCATTAGAGCCTTTGGCTGATGTTTGTGACTCTAGTACGAAGGTTATCGTGGTAGGGGATACTAATGATGTAATACTTTATCGGGATTTAATTGCTAATGGCGTATCTGAATATTTAATTGAACCTTTGTCTGTTTCTGACATTATTAAATCTATTAATTGCATATCTACTGTTAAAGAAAAAGAATCTTCTTCTGGTTGTTCTATATCTTTTATAGGGTCTAGGGGAGGAGTTGGTTCTTCAACTATGGCACATAATTGTGCTTTTAACATTGCTTCTGTTTTTTCAATGGGAACTATTTTAGCAGATCTAGATCTTTCATATGGAACTGTTAATATTAATTTTGATCAAGATCCAATACATGGTATTGTAAATGCTATTTATCCTCAGGGTAAAATTGACGAGGAATTTCTTAGTAAAATTCTTGTTTGTTATGTGGAGAATCTTTCAATTTTAACTGCTCCTACTACTTTGAATCGTACTTATGATTTTGATGAAAAAACTATTATTCAAGTAATTAATTTATTAAAAAAGATATCTCCATTTACGATTCTTGATGTTCCTCATATTTGGAATGATTGGACACGTGGAATTCTTTCCTCAAGTGATAAAGTCGTAATTACTGCTTCTCTTGATCTTGTTAGTTTACGTAATTCTAAGAATTTAATTGATGTTTTAAAAAAAATAAGACCAAATAATAAACCTCTCTATCTTATTCTTAACCAAGTAAAGACTCCTAAGAAGCCTGAAATTTCTATTAGTGATTTTTGTTCGCCATTGGGTATAGATCCTTCTGCTGTCATTCCTTTTGATGGTTATATTTTTGGTATGTCAGCAAATTCAGGTAAAATGATACATGAAATAGATCAGAAATCTTCTGTTTCGGATTTGTTGGTAGATTTCTCGCGAATTCTTATTGATCGTGTAACTATGTCTAAACCTAAAAATGTTATATACGAGAAGATAAAAAATATTTTTAATATGAAGTAAGCCGATGCTTATAGGAGACATATATGTTTGGGAAAAGAAATAAAAACTTCACAACAAGTTCAGTGAATATTGATAATTCGCATTCTTCTCCGAAGGAGGTGCCTGGCGTTGTAGAAAAAAATATTAAATCATCTTCATCTGCTGACAAGGCAGGCGTTATTAATATGACAGATCGTAGTCCACGTTATTATGATATTAAATCGACTATCTTTGCTACTTTAATTGAAATGATTGATATAACTCAGCTTTCTCAATATAGTGCACAGTCTGCGAGAGACGAAATATCATCTCTAATGAATGAGATTGTTTCTGTTAGGAATATAAATATATCTCCTGATGAGCAGAGTGATATTCTTGAGGATCTTTGTAATGATATTTTAGGATATGGTCCCCTTCAGCCTCTTATATCTCGAGATGATATTGCGGATATCATGGTTAATGGTTCAGATAAAGTGTTTATAGAAGTTGATGGCAAAACTGTTGAAACGGGTATTAGTTTTAGAGACAATGAACAACTTCTTACTGTATGTCAACGCATTGTTAATCAAGTTGGTCGACGTGTCGATGAGTCAAGTCCTATATGTGATGCACGTTTATTAGATGGTTCTCGTGTAAATGTCATTATTCCCCCTCTTGCTCTTGATGGTCCTACTTTGACTATTCGTAAATTTAAAAAAGACAAGCTTACTTTGGATCATCTTGTCAAGTTTGGTGCTATTACACCTGAAGGAGCAAGGTTATTGCAAATCATAGGTCGTATTAGGTGTAATATTTTAATTTCAGGTGGAACTGGTTCTGGAAAAACAACATTACTAAATTGTTTGACTCGTTATATAGATTCAGATGAGCGTATAGTTACCTGCGAGGATACAGCAGAACTTCAACTTCAACAACCTCATGTAGTTCGTTTGGAAACACGTCCTCCTAATATTGAAGGTGAGGGTGAGATTACTATGCGTGATTTGGTGAAGAATTGTCTGCGTATGCGTCCTGAACGTATTATTTTAGGAGAGGTTCGTGGTCCGGAGGTGTTGGATTTATTACAAGCGATGAACACAGGGCATGATGGATCTATGGGAACTATTCACGCTAATAATGCACGTGAAAGTTTTGGTAGGATGGAAGCAATGATTGCTATGGGAGGATTTACTTTGCCATCCAAGATGGTAAGAGAGATTATAACTTCTTCGTTAGATATAATTGTTCAAACTCAGCGTTTGCGAGATGGTTCTAGAAGAATTACGAATATTTGTGAAGTTATGGGAATGGAAGGAAATGTTATAATTACTCAGGATCTCCTTACATATGAAATATTTGGAGAAAATGAAACAGGTAAGTTAATGGGTCATCATGTTAGTTCGGGTGTTTCTCGCCCAAAATTTTGGAATAGGGCAGCTCAATATGGTGAAGAAAGTAATTTAGCGGAAGTCCTCGAGTCTCTTGAAAAACAAACTCGTGCTTTGGGGAGAGTGTGATGATATTCGATTTGACTATTCTTTTTGTAGTAGGATTAATTGTTGTTTCGGTATTCTCTATTTTATTTATAATATTAAATAAATTCATTCCTACTGATCCTAATGATATTCCAAAGATTGTAAGTAATGATAAATCTGAATCTTCTTCTAATTTAAAACGTCGTAAAGTCTTGCGAGAAGCAATACAAAATATAGAAGCAAGTCATAAGAAAAAAACTGGCAATACTAACAGTTTATCTTCTTTGATATCTTATTCAGGTTTGTCTATTTCAAAGGAATATTATTATATAGGAAGTGCTATTGCAGGATTTATATTTGGTATTATATCATTAATTATATCTGAAAGTTTTTTTGTTTTTTTATGCATATCTATTTCATCTTCTCTAGTTTTACCACGTTTATTTTTAAAACATCTGATTAAAAAAAGAGTAGCTAAGTTTTTAGATGAGTTTCCTAATGCTTTAGACATTATTGTTCGCTCAGTTCGTACTGGATTGCCAGTTTCAGATGCTATTGCCGTTATTGTTGGACAGTCTTCTGATCCTGTGCGATCAGAATTTCGTCGTGTGATTGAAACACAACATTTAGGACTTAGTATTTCTGAAAGTGTATCTCGCATGATTCGATATATGCCACTTCAAGAAGTTTCTTTTTTTGCTACTGTTATTTCTGTTCAGTCTCAATTAGGTGGAAATCTTTCGGAAGCTTTGGCTAATTTATCGACAATATTACGTGAGAGGAAAAAGATGAAAGTAAAAGTTCAGGCTCTTTCTATGGAGGCAAAGGCTTCAGCATGGATTATAGGATCTTTGCCTTTTTGCGTAGCTACTCTTGTACATTTTACATCTCCAGAATATATGAATATTCTTTTTACAGATAGCAGGGGTCATCTGATTCTTGGTATTGCAGCTGTTTTCATGATTCTTGGTATTCTTGTTATGAAGATGATGATTAATTTTGATGTTTGATCATATATCGATTAGGATTTAAATTAATGGATTTTTTTTATACATTTGATACCGTTAGTCTCGTTTTTTCTATAACAACTATGGTTTCGGTTTTTTCTTTAATATATGCAGTAATTATCCCTTCTTTAGGTAATGGTGAATTTGAAAAACGTAAAAAAAATGTTGCTATTGAAAGAGACAAATTACGTGAAAAACAAAAACAATTTCTTCAAAATAAATCTATTAATTCTAAATTGCGTACCCACGATAATGCTTCCTTGCGAAACTTTGTTAAAAAATTTAATTTAAAGGAATTTCTAGTTGACGAAAAGATAATAAATAAATTACGTGCTGCTGGTTTTAGATCAGAATATTCATTAAATATTTTATTGATAGTACGTTTGATATTTCCTATTGTTTTCATTGTTTTTGGAGTTATATGGATATTTGGATTTGATAAATTAATTCAATATTCTATTTCAATTCGCATATCAGCTGTTATCTTAATAGCATATGTTGGATTTTGTTTGCCTAGTATTTTTATTTCTAATATCGTCGCAAAAAGACAGGCTTCTATAAAACGTGCCTGGCCAGATGCTCTTGATTTATTACTGATATGTGTTGAATCAGGTATTTCAGTAGATCAGTCTTTTCGTCGTATTGCTGAAGAAATAGGAGGTCAATCAGTACCTCTTTCAGAAGAAATATTATTAACTGTAGCAGAGCTTTCATTTCTTCCTAATAGGCAGACAGCATTTGAAAACTTTTATCGTCGTACTCAAATGGATTGCATAAGAAATGCGATGCAGGCTTTAATGCAGTCTGATCGTTATGGAACATCAATAGGTGAATCCTTGCGTGTTCTAGTAGCAGAAACGAGAACAGAGCGCATGATGGAAGCAGAAAAAAAAGCTGCTGCATTGGGACCTAAGCTTACTGTTCCTATGATTTTATTCTTTTTGCCAGTTTTAATGATTGTTATACTTGGACCAGCAATATTGAATATTATAGATACATTAAACAAACATAACTGATAGTTAAAAAAACCATCAGTATGCTATAAGTTAGATGCCATTTTTAAACTAGTTTTTATCTGCTAGTTTTTCCATCTCCTGATCGAAGAGATAGATAGCGTGGTCACCAGATCCTATTAGTTTTATTTTATCCAATATTCTCCTACAAAGAGTCATTTCTTCATCTTGTTCATTTATAAACCATTGTAAAAAGGAGAATAACTGGTTATCTTTTTTATCTAATGAAAATAAAATAGCTTTATCGTATGCCCTTGTTACATCACATTCATTTTTATATACTGATGAGAAAAGGCCTGCGACGTCATTAGCATCAATAATAGGAGCTGATAAATCAGAGAAGGTTGCATCTTCACCTAAATCAACTAAGTACTTGAATATCCTCATTACATGGGAGTATTCTTCCCTTGCATGTCCCAAAAGAAAACTATGGCATCCTTCAAGATTATGGGAAGCGGCCCAAGATGATGCTTGCATATAATAATAATGCGCTTTGAATTCTATATTCATAAGCTCATTGAGAACTTCTCTTTTTTCTTTACTCGTCATAATTTATATACCATCTCTAACTACTGTATTTAAACATCACTATATAGCTAATAGTTTTCACGATTCTAATCAATAAATTTCTAAAATACAAGATTAATAATTATTTAATTATCTATGAAAATATAAATATTTTAAAACCTTTAGTTATTTTTTATAAAAAAACTCAATATAAAAAATAGTAAAGATGTGATAATAATAGATGGCCCTGAGGGAGTATCAAAAACTAATGATCCATAAAGGCCAATAATTACTCCTAAAATTCCAATGATTGTGGTTAGTATAACCATGTTTTCGGGAGATGTTGCAAAACGTCTCGCTGTTACTGTAGGCAATATCAGGAGGGATGTTATTAGTGTAATGCCTATGAGTTTTATTGAAATAGAGATCATCATCGCGGTTATCAAAGTAAAGATTAGTTTTATTTTATCTGGCTGCATACCTTCAGCTTTTGCTATTTCATAGTTTACGGTAGTAGCTAGTAAGGGTTTCCATATTTTTAGGAGTATAATAATATTTAGGATTCCTATACTCCATATCAGTATAATATCGGTTGTATTTACTGCTAGTATGTCTCCAAATAAAAAGCTTGTTATATCTGTATTTACCCAAGTCATAAAAGATAGCATTATAAGGCCAATTGATATTGTTGAATGAGTAATCACTGCAAGAATAGCATCAGAAGATAGAAGTTCATTTTTCTGAATTTGCAGTAATATAAAAGATGTTATGGCAGCTATTATGAATATGCAAATGGTTAGTGGTAGTTGAAACATAAGTGAAAAAGATACGCCTAGAAGTGCTGAATGGGCTATAGTATCTCCCAAATAGGCTATGCGTTGCCAAATAACAAAACATCCAATCGGGCCAGTGGATATAATGATGCCAATTCCAGCTAGTAAGGCACGAATGAAAAATTCGTTGTACATTAATTTTAGTCCATTTATTATAATTTTCCATTTTCTGGAAAAGGGATTGATATAACCAATATATATTTAATATTTTAGTGATCGTATTTGTGATTATGTATTGCTAATATTTCTGTTGCGCGTGATCCAAAGAGACGGATATATTCTGGGTTATCCTTAATAGTTTGAGGCGGTCCTTGATAGCAAATTTTATTATTTAGGCATATAACAATATCCGTAGATGCCATCACCATGTTTAAATTGTGAGATATTAGTAATATCCCGCAACCAGTAGACTTGCGTATTGATGTGATTAGTTCATATAATGCTAATTCTCCAGGAAAATCAATGCCTTGTAATGGTTCATCTAAAACTAGTAAATTAGGTTTTCGCAATAATGCTTTTGCTAGAAGAGCGCGTTGAAATTCTCCTCCTGAAAGTTCAACTACATTTCTATTATGCTTTCCTGTCAAATTAACTTTATCCAGTATTTGTAGAACATCATGTTCTGAAGAGGATATAGATAGTGTCATAAATCTCATTAAACTAAGAGGCAAGGTATTTTCTAAGATGACTTTTTGTGGAACATATCCTATAATTAGTTTAGGATTACGAGTTATAGTACCTGTGGTAGGATTTATTGTTCCTGTAATAAGTTTTGCAATTGTTGATTTTCCAGATCCATTAGGCCCTATCAATGTAACTATTTTGCCTGGTTTTATAGCAAAGTTAATATCTATTAAAACTTTGCGTCCATTCTTGTTAACGCTGATATCATTTAAGATAATTAAAGGCGTAGATGAGGAGTTAAGCATAATCATTTCATTTCATCAGATTTGTTTATAAAAGAGAAAAAGAAGATGTTCTGATATCTGCAAAGAATAGTAATTTTATTAATATAGGATTTACATTATGAAAAACATTCTGAGACTATTTATATTTCTTTTTTTACCATTGTCTAGTGTGACTCAAGCTGATTCTTTGAAAGTAGTTGCTTCTATTAAACCTATTCATTCAATAGTGTCTTTTATTATGAAGGGAGTAGGAAATCCTACTTTGCTTATCAAAGGGATTAGTTCTCCTCATGAATATAATTTACGTGCATCAGATGCGATGATCTTAGAGAATGCAGATGTTGTTTTTTGGCTTGGGAAGGGGATGGAGTCTTTCCTAGTGAAGCCACTCAATTCTTTAAAAAAAA
Source organism: Candidatus Liberibacter brunswickensis (assembly GCF_036858155.1). Lineage (NCBI taxonomy): Bacteria > Pseudomonadati > Pseudomonadota > Alphaproteobacteria > Hyphomicrobiales > Rhizobiaceae > Liberibacter > Candidatus Liberibacter brunswickensis. Next base: position 41,399 of record NZ_JAAEJX010000004.1, read on the forward strand.
ATTCTATCATAGTGACCATATCAGATTACCAAGATTTACATAGGATTAAGTTTTATGATAATTTTCATCATAATGGTGGAAATCAGGTATATGATTTGCATTTATGGTTGAGTCCTTACAATGCTAAATATATAGCGCATGTCATTGCTATGGAGATGATTAAGATAGATCCTAAAAACAAGGATATTTATGAAAAGAATGAAGAAGAATTTAAGAGTAAGTTATATAAGATGGATGAAGAATTCCATGATATATTGAGACAAGTGAAAGGAAAAAATATAATTGTTTTTCATGATGCATATCGTTATTTTGCATCTTATTATGATCTTCATATCGTTACTTTTCCTATGCGGCATTCGATTTTTATGGGTGCAAAATCTTTACAGAAAGTTAAGGATAATATTGTTCTGGATAAAACCTCTTGTATATTTTATGATCCGGGATTTGATCCTAAGATAATAAATTATATGACGGAAGGTACTGGGATTAAATCTGCAATGCTTGATCCAGAAGGAATATTACTTGCAGAAGGTTCTGATCTTTATTTTCAACTTATGAATAATATATCTAATTCAATTGCTGAAAAATGTATTTATTAGGAGGAGAACTTATGTATTCCAAGGTCCGTGGTGTTTTGATATTCCATCTTTTCTATTAAAACCATGAGATCCAAAAAAATCACGCTGTGCTTGGATGAGATTAGCAGTTCCACGATCACTTATGCATGTATCAAAATAGGACAGGGCAGCCGATAATCCTGGTATAGGATACTTATATTTTATACATGTTGTTACTACACTTCTTAAAGAAGGGATTGTTTCCTTTAGTTTTTCTGAAATATTTTGAATATTAAGTAGGTTAGTCTTGTCAGGATTTTCTTTTAGGTGTTCTACAATATCATTAAGTAGATTCGAACGAATAATGCATCCTGCACGCCAAATACTTGCTATTGTTTCAAGGGATAGATTCCAATTATATTTTTTGAATGATTTGGCTATTACTAAAAATCCTTGAGTAAAAGATAATATTGTAGATGCGTAAATAGCATTTTCAAAATCTTTGATTAAGTTATCGAATTTTTTTATTTCGATATGAGAAGAAGGATCAAAGAAAGACTGCATATTTTTATTATCATTTCTATATAAGGAAAGGTTACGGGCGAAGACTGCAGTTTCTGTGAGTGTCATTGATGAAAATACTTTATGTCCTTCAATAATAGATCTAACTCCTGTTCCCTTCTGGGATGCCGTATCACAAATTATATCAACCATCGGTATTCCAGTTATGGGATCATATGATGATAATATTTGAGAAGTTATTTTTATCAAATATGAACTTATTTTTCCAGTATTCCATTTTGAGAAGTATTGACTTATTTCTAAAGGTTTTTTATTTAACTTATCTCTAAAAATTCCATAAATATCTGCTATTAGTTGCATATTCGCATATTCAATTCCATTATGAATCATTTTGACAAAATGCCCTGACCCATCTGGCCCTAATAACGCACAGCAAGGGTTATTGTTATAATTTGCCGATATAGATAAAAGAATATTTTTAATATTATGATACGATTTTTCACTTCCTCCTACCATGAGTGATGCTCCGTATCTTGCTCCTTCTATCCCCCCTGATATTCCTACTCCGACAAAAGAGATTTCCTTGTTTTTCAGTTTTAAAGATCTTTTCTCCGTGTCGGAAAAATGAGAATTTCCACCATCTAACAGTATATCTTCAGGAGATAATAGTGGTTCTAATTTTTCTATTAATTGATCGACAGGATTACCATCGGTAATCATCATAAGTATTTTACGAGGCTTTCGTACTGCGTTTACCATTTGTTGTAGGGTTTTAGCAAAGATAAGTTGCTGAGATAATCCAGATGTTTTCTTAATAAAAATATCTGTTAGTTCAAATTCCTTATTATAAACTGCTAATCGAAAGCCTTTATCAAGAATATTTAAAGCAAGATTTGATCCCATAGATCCAAGACCAATTATTCCAATATCCGCTTGTTTCATCTAGATCCCTTAATATTTTGTCAAAATATTGTTTTAGTAACAACTTTATTTTTTTATATAAATATCACCGTAAAGCATATCTTAAAAAATTCTATATTATAGGTAACTCTTTAAAACGTAAATATTATAAAATATTTTGGCATATGAAACATATTTTGGAATCCAAAAATTATTTATCTAAAATAATTTAATATCTTTACTTAGCAATCCCTTTTTTAATTATAGACGCTTTACGTGCTTCTTCATTAAGATGTTTTGCGCGTTTCCCTGTATTCTCTTTAATGCGTGCGGCTTTTCCACGTAGCTCTTGTAGATAATACAATTTGGAACGACGAACTTTCCCGCGACGTATTACAGTAATATCCTGTATCATTGGAGAATATAGAGGAAACAAACGATTCATACCTTCTCCATAACTAATTTTTCTAACAGTAAAATTCTTATTAATTCCTCGTCCAGAACATGCGATACATATTCCTTCGTAAGATTGAGTTCTGGTTTTATCACCTTCTACAATAATTGTTTTTACACAGATTGTGTCTCCTGAAGAGAATTTAGGAATGGCTCTCTTTGATTCTATTCTAGCCATTTCCTTATGATCTAATTCGTCAATTATATTCATCTATTTTCTCCATTAATTATATTTGTAAAGTGTTGTTTAATTTTGAAATTTATCACATTAATTTTTGTAATACTATTGCTCATTTAGTATAACTTTCTTTAAAAGAAGATCAGGCCTATGTTTTTTCGTTAACGCTACTGATTGTTCTTCACGCCATTTCCTTATCTTTTCATGATCACCAGAATTAAGTATGGAAGGTATCGCCAATCCTTCCCAAATTTTAGGTCTGGTATATTGGGGAAATTCTAAAAGACCGTTTTCAAAGCTTTCATGAATCGCTGACTTCTTATTACCTAAAACCCCTGGAAGAAGGCGTACTACAACATCAAGTAGGATAAGAGCAGCAGGTTCTCCGCCAGACAGTATATAATCTCCTATGGAAATCTCTTCAAGATTACGTGCTTGAACTATACGCTCATCTATTCCTTCAAAATGACCACATACAATAATGAAACCAGAGTTATTTGCAAGTTGTCGTGCTCGTTCTTGTGTTAAAGGTTTGCCACGAGGGCTCATGAGGATTCGAGGGATATCGTCTTGCATGTATTTAGATAACGTGTAATCGATTGCTTTCCCTAGGATATCTGCTCTAAGTATCATTCCCGCTCCACCACCTGCGGGAGTATCATCTACGCTACGGTGTCTATCTGTAGCAAAATTACGTATTTGTATCGCATCAATTGACCACAAGTTGCACGATAGTGCTTTCCCTGCCATAGATTTTCCCAAATGTCCTGGAAACATTTCTGGATAGAGAGTGATTATGCTTACATGTAAAGTCAAGATATTCCCTCAATTGATTCGGGTGGGCAATCATGATTTTCGTCTATATTGTCTACTCCTGCAGCAATTTTATCAATTAATATTTTATTGTTCTGTATATCGACATTTAATATTGCGCATTTATTAAAGGGTATCATATAAGTTTTATCCGCAGAATTTTTTATTTCAAGCATAGATCCTGCACCGAAATTATAAATTGCACATACTTTGCCATAGTATCTTCCTTGAAGATCAAATGTTTCCATTTCTTCTAGGTCGGCATTGAAGAATTCATCATCTTCTAATTCTTCGTCTTTGAAATCTTTTCTTTTAGCATATAGTTTTAAATTACGGAGATTAGATGCTGAATTGACATCATCTATTCCATCCAATGCAACGATTAACCTTTCTTTTTGACGATACATCTTTAATATTTTAATCTCACGATTATAATTTGAATATAAAGAATAACGACTTAATTCCATAGGATTATTTGCATACGAATTAATATATACTTCCCCTTTCAGACCATGTGTCTTTCCTATAGTGGCCATTAGAATCATCTTATCAAGTTTGATCACTACACATACCTCATGCAAGAATCAAACAAAAATGTATGTTTAAATATGTCAAAAAACAAATCATTAATCTTAATTGCAACAATATCATGTTTGTTAGATAGTTTGTCCTTTGTTTTTTTTCTTTTCTTCAAGACGTTCTATTGTTTTCTTATTAGGTAGTCCTTTTATAGGATTGTTTTTGGGATCACGATTTATTAAACCTGATTGATTCAGGAAGAAAAGAACTCGATCTGTTGGTTTTGCGCCCACTTTCATCCAATATTGAATACGTTCAAAATTCAAATTAACTCTTTTGGGATCATCTTTTTTTAAAGTTGGGCTCCAAGTTCCAAGTTTTTCTATAAATTTTCCGTCACGTGGGCTACGAGAATTAGCCGCCACAATAAAATAATAGTGACGATGTTTAGAGCCCCCGCAAGCGAGACGAATTTTTACTGGCATTAATAACTCTCCTTAGAATAATGAATCTCAAGTTGACGATAGTTTTAGTTAGACGATTTTTTATATCCATGTTTGAGATATACAATTATCTTGAAATCATCAAGATCACAATACATTTAAACAGTGTTTTAGTATATGGATAGTAATTACAAATACATCATTGATATATTAAAATTATATTTTATGTGGTTATCATAAAATCAATAAAGCATTATTTTTTTTTAATTGTTCCTTCTTTTTGAAATATTATAAGAATATATATCAACATTATTTCTATATCAAATTTTATTCTTTATATGATAGTTTTTAGCAGGAATTATATGATTTAAGATATAATATTTTATTACGAGTAGTTTCAGATTGAGTGATTGGTAGTTTATTATTCATGGGAACCTTCCATTTTTGCCAAATCCTATTTTCCCTTTTATAGCTCCCATTATTTGTTGAGTTAGCGCATTCTCGCCGCCAAAGCCTTTTGTATTGCGCATCATGTCTGCTATTTGTTTATATAATTTCAAAAGCTTATTTATTCTTACGGCATCAGTTCCTGACCCTGATGCTATGCGCTTTTTGCGAGAGTGCTTTATAATGCTTGGATTAGCCCTCTCTTCTTTGGTCATAGAAGAAATAATTGCGATATTATGAATGATGGTTTTGTCATTAAAGCTGGATGGAATGATGTTTTGTTTGGAAGAGTTCATTCCAGGTAACATGCGTAATAGAGAATGCATACCTCCTATTTTTTGTGCTTGACGAAACTGTTCTGCTAAATCTTCAAGATCAAATTTACCTTTAGCAATTTTTTTAGCGGTTAAAGACGCCTTTTCTTCATCTAAGGTACGAGCTGCTTTTTCAACTAGAGACACTATATCGCCCATGCCGAGTATTGTATTTGCAATTCTATCTGGAAAGAAGTTTTCTAAATCATCTATTTTTTCTCCTGTCCCTATAGCTTTAATGGGCTTTCCTGTGATGGCGCGCATTGATAAAGCTGCTCCACCGCGGCCATCACCATCCATGCGGGTGAGAATAATTCCTGTAAGGTCGATTTTTTTATCAAAATTCCTAGCAATATTAACGGAATCTTGTCCTGTTAAAGAGTCTGCTACAAGTAAAATTTCATGAGGGTTGGTTAGAGATTTAATATCACTTATTTCTTGCATAAGATAATCGTCAACATGATTACGTCCTGCTGTATCTAGAATAACAATATCATAACCACCATCGGCTGCGTTTTTTATTGCACGCTTTGCTATTTCTATGGGAGATTGTTTTGGAATAATCTTGAGAGTATCAATTTGAATTTTTTCTCCAAGATATCTTAATTGCTCCTGTGCGGCTGGACGATGTATATCAAGAGAAGCCATTAATGTTTTTTTGTTTTTTGTAATTTTTAGATTATGTGCAATTTTAGCAGCTGTTGTCGTTTTTCCAGATCCTTGAAGTCCGACGAGCATTATTACTAGAGGTGCTGGGGCATTGAGATTTAATTCTACTTTTTCTTTGCCTAGGATTTCAATAAGTTCGTCATGGACAATTTTTACAACCATTTGTCCAGGTTGAATACTTTTAAGAACTTTCTCTCCTACAGCTTTTTCTTGAACTCTTTTGTTTAGGGTTTGGACTACTTCAAGTGATACATCTGCTTCTAAAAAAGTACGGCGTATTTCTCGTAAAGTTTGAGAAATATCCTTTTCTGACAAACTTCCTCTCCAAGTAATATTTTTAAAAATAGATCCGAGGCGTTCTTGTAAATTGTCAAACACTGCTTTTTACCTTATGATGATAATTTCATTTTTATTATGAGTGTTATATTTTAATAATAAACTCATTAGTTTCCAAAGGGTATATTTTCAAAAAAATTTTATTCAATATAACATAGTAAGCTTGCAACTAAAACATTGAAATTTTTATGAGTCAAGTTCTGAATGTATTGAGTAAATAATGTTAATATCCACTTTTATAGTAGATAGATAAGTTTCGCTTAAGGGGAAAACATGCGGTCTCCTGTTGTAGATTTTGCAAAGATGGAAGGTATAGGAAACAAGATTCTTGTTGTTGATATGCGTGGTTGTATTGAAAGTATATCTTTAGATGTAATCAAGATTTTATCTATGGATAGTAGTACTAATTTTGATCAAATTATGTCCATTCACGATTCGCAAGATAAATTTTTTGATGCTTTTATCCGTATTATAAATAACGATGGATCTGAAGCTCAATCTTGTGGAAATGGTATGCGTTGTGTAGTGCGTTTTCTTTTGAATAAAATAAAGAAAAAAGATTTTACCTTTAAAACTATAAGAGGAATTATTACAGCTAAAGAAAACAGCGATAGATCAATCTCTGTTGATATGGGTGAGCCAATTTTTAATTTTTATTATATTCCTTTGGCTAAACCATTTGATGATGCTGATAGGTATCAATTTTGCATTGGTCCTATCAATAATTTGTATTTACAATCTCCTTTTGTGGTTTCTATGGGCAATCCGCATGCAATTTTTTTTGTAGAAGATGATATATTTAAGTATGATCTTGTTGGCTTTGGCCAGCATTTAGAAAGCCATGTACTGTTTCCTGAAGGTGTTAATCTTTCAATAGCTCGTGTTAATTCTCCTTCATCTATTGATTTACGAACTTGGGAGCGTGGTGTAGGTTTAACTGCTGCCTGTGGATCTGCAGCTTGTGCTTCTGTAGTTGCATCTGGGTCTTTGGGAAAAACAGACCGTATAGTATCTGTTAAGATGCTAGGAGGGAAGCTTATGATCGAATGGAGTCACAATAACCATGTTTTTATGACTGGAGACGCCAATAAAGAATGGGATGGAAAGCTAGATGTTAAAACGGGAAAATGGATAAAAAATAAATTTTAAAGGTGTTTTCGTTTTTTTTTAATTTATGGCAGTTTATTGATAGTATAGATAGAAAAATATATTTTTTTAAATGAAGATCTTATCTTTTATGTATTTATCTAATGATATAAATTTTGTATTTGTAAAATACAAAAAGCAATATTTGTTCTGTTTTTGAAATTGTAATGATAAATTTTTTGGATGATAGTTGGAGAGCGTATTGACAAACAAAAAAGTAACATTTGATCCTTTGTCTTGGATGCGAAAATTAGCAAAAGGATTTTCTTCTACTTCTTCAAGGTTGAAAGAAGGGATCGCGGATATAATATTGACTAGAAGACTTGATAATAGTGTTCGAGAAGAGTTAGAAGATCTCTTAATTTCTTCTGATATAGGGGTCGATATTGCTCATAGAATAGTAGAGGAATTGCTTAAAAATCGTTATGACAAAGATGTAACTATTCAACGTGTATTGCGAGATTTATCTGAACATATTTATAAAATGTTAATGCCAATTTCCAAACCTTTCGAATTAGACTTTGCATACAGACCGCATGTTATTCTTGTTGTCGGGGTGAATGGTGTAGGAAAGACAACTGCTATTGGTAAGTTGTCGAAAAAAATATCAGATTCTGGCTTAAAAGTAATGCTTGCAGCAGGAGATACTTTTCGTTCTGCAGCTATTGATCAACTTAAAATTTGGGCAGATCGTACATCTGCTGATTTCGTTAGTTCTGAGATTGGATCTGATGCTGCTGCTCTTGCATATGAATCTTTAAAGAGAGCACAAGAAAAGAAGGTAGATGTTTTAATTATTGATACTGCTGGTCGCCTCCATAATAATTCTATGCTTATGGCAGGCATTGGTAAGATGATTAGAGTATTAAAACGTTTGGATCCGTATGCTCCTCATAGTGTGCTTCAAGTTTTGGATGCTACAACTGGGCAAAATGCTTTACGTCAAGTAGAAATGTTTCGTGATATTGCTGGTACAACGGGACTTATTATGTCAAAGATGGATGGTACAGCAAGAGGAGGAGAGCTGGTTTCTATAGTTGTCAAATATAAAATTCCTGTTTATTTTTTAGGAGTTGGAGAGGGGGTTGAGGATCTGGAGTCTTTTGCGGCAAAAGATTTTTCTGATGCTATTACTGGCTGTTTAAGTCATGATGAGGTAAAAACATGAGTTCATCGCAATCACAAAATAAAATCGTTTATTTTTTATTAGAAATCGGCCCTGGAATAATCTTTTGGTTATGTAATGTCTATGGAGGGAAAATATTACTTTATTTCCCTGTCTTATCACATTTAGGTAGTTCGATTTTTTTCTCTACTTTAATATTTATGGTTCTAACAATCATATCATTAGGGATTTTTTGGATTGTCTTTCGTGAAGTTAGGATGGTTCCAATTATTTCTGGTATATGCGTATTAGTATTTGGTGGCTTAACGGTTTGGTTCCGTGATGAATCATTTATAAAAATGAAGCCTACATTTTTCTATTCTGTTTTTTCTATTGTTTTGTTTGTTGGTAATCTTTTTGGGAAAAGTTTTGTCAGATTTTTTCTTGCTCAAGTTATATCCTTAGATCCAATAGGTTGGAGTAAACTTACTTTTCGGTGGGCATGTTTTTTCTTGTTTTTAGCTTTTTTAAATGAGATTGTATGGCGGAATTTTTCTACAGAAACATGGATCTTTTTTAAAGCAATGGGAACATTCCCTATTTTTATTATATTTGGTATATTTCAGATAAACATAATTAATAAGCATTCTATTATTTATGAAGAATAATACGAGCGTTATTTATTATTGGAGCCACTTACGCGAATCGAACACGTGACCTCATCATTACGAATGATGCGCTCTATCCAACTGAGCTAAAGTGGCTTAATTATTAATTTTATATCATTGGGAATGATTTTATGGAAGTGACTATCTTTTCAGATATTTTATCCCAAAGTTATAGAAAAATCCATTATATATAGTCTATTTTTTAAATGATTTTTTAATTATAATTTATTAGGAAAAAAATATCTTGATTACATTAACTATAATAATTACAAGTTCTTTTTTGGTATTAAATTTTTTCTAGAATTAATTTTCTAGAATGATTATTCTATTATGTATGATTATTTGAATAAATGTGATTTTTTTGAGGATAACGAATAATAATATATGGAAAAATATGTAAAAGGTTTTTTAGTATATGTAGCACTGTAAGTGCATTTAAAATATGAGGGGTAATACCTATAGTTATGCGTATTCTAACTACAATATATTTCGTAGTTAAAAGATTATCTTGATGCAGCATTGTTGCGAGAGATAATATAAGTATGGTTCTTAGCATTTCGAGCTATAGGAGTTGCTATGAAATTTGTCTTTGTATTTATTTTATTTTTTTTATTACTGGATGTGTGTAATGGCACCAAGAGTTTTGCTCGTAATCGCATAAAGATAGCAGGTTCTGCTACATTGTTTCCTTATTCCAAGATTATTGCTGAAAATTTCAGTGAATATTTTCCTGAGTTTAAAACGCCTTTCGTGGAGTCTGGTGGATCTAGCGTTGGTATAAAAGAATTTTGCCAAGGTAGTAGTGATGATACAATAGATATTGTTAATTCTTCTCGTAAAATAACCAAAGGTGAATTAAAAGAATGTAAAAAGAATGGTGTTTTTGATATTCAAGAAGTGACAATCGGTTATGATGGTATATTACTAGTCAGTGATAGAAATATGGTAAATATTTCTTTAACTATTGAGGATCTTTATAAAGCATTAGCTTCTCATTTAATCTTAAACAATAATGTTGTGCTTAATCCATTTAAAAAATGGTCAGAAATAAGGTGTGGTTTGCCTGAAGTGCGTATTGCTATTTATGTCCCAAGTGAAAAACATGGTACTCGAGAAGTTATAGAACAAAAAGTTTTGAAGGAAGGTTGCGTGAGATCTGGAAATTTTTCGATAATGCGTGATGTTCTTAAGTATAATGATAATCAGTTGAATGCTGCTTGTATGTCAATTAGACATGATGGAGTTGCTGTTGAAGTAGATGGTGATTATGCTGAAACTCTAGCGAGAATAGAGGTGAGTAAAAATGTTTTTGGTTTTTTGGGATTGTCTTTTTATAAAAATAATACTGATGTTTTAAATCTTATAGCAATTGATGGAATTGTTCCTTCTGTGGATACGATTTTATCAGGTCTATATCCGATTTCGCGACCACTTTTATTCTATGTTAAGAAACAGCATTTCAAAAATGTTCTAGGTCTTAAGGAATATGTTGAATTTAGTGTTTCAGATGAAATGATGGATCCTGATTATCAACTTATTAGATATGGTTTAATCCCTATTCCTGATAAGGATAGGAAGATTTTGTTGAATTCTATTGCAGTTGAAAGAAATGGTGAGAATAAGGTTGCTTGATAATGAATTTGTTATTTATCTGAGTTGCTTTTCCTAAAAAGGATGGTGTTCCTTGTTATTTGGTTTTTGTTTTGTTTTCTTGGGTTTTGTATCCTATTTTTTAGGCTGTTTGCGTGCGAGATTATTATCAAAGAAAAATGATGTTCGTCTTTATTCAAAAGAAAGTTATTATGGTACTTATGTAGTCCTTTGTTCTGTTATTCCATGCGTTGTAATTTTTTTATTATGGTCTATGATTTCTCCACATCTAATTGATATAAAGGTCAATAATATTTTTTATTCTCATCTGTATGGATTAGAAGAAGGAGATAAAAAATTTTCCTATAATATGGTACATAAAATTTCGGATTATTTGTCGTCTCTTAGTAATGATAAGAGAGATAAAATACATAAAGATTCAAATAATATATATGATTTATTAAAATCTCAGAATATAGTTTTATCAAATCATCATGTACCATGGATTGTTGAAGCAGCGTTTTATCAGGAAAGTCTATCATACAAAAGTCGGATAATGATGACTTTATCTATTTTCTTTTCTTATTTGTTGGGATTATTATACTCTATATTTCGTATTACAGTTAATTTTTGTGCTCGTACTAGAGTTGAGCAATTTTCTATTTTTTTATTGTGGATCAGTTCTATTATGTCAATTATGATATCGCTTGGTATCATAATATCTCTTTTTGCTAATTCACTTATATTTTTTCATATAATTTCGGCAAAAGATTTTTTCTTTGGTACTGTTTGGGATCCTCATTTTTCATCTATAGGCTCTAATAATATCGTAGGACAATTTGGTCTGATCCCTTTGTTAGTAGGAACGTTTTACATAGGTTTTATAGCCATGTTGTTTTCTGTTCCAATTGGTTTATTAATTGCAATATATATGGCAGAATATGCTCCTAAAAAGTTGCGTGCTATAATTAAGCCTGTTACAGAGATATTAGTCGGTATTCCAACTATCGTTTATGGTTTTTTTGCATTATCTGTGGTAGGGCCTTTTTTGAAAGATATGTCTTTATATATGAATGGTTTAATTACTGGTAACTACAAAAGCTTTATTGAAGCTCAAAGTGTTTTAACTGCTGGTTTAGTGATGGGTATTATGCTTGTCCCATATGTATCTTCTTTGTCAGAAGATGTTATTTCATCTGTTCCTCGTGCTCTACGAGATGGTTCTTTAGGTTTAGGAGCAACCCGTTCAGAGACTATGAAGTATATTATTTTTCCAGCAGCATTTCCTGGTATTGCAGGTGCTATTTTGATAACTGCATCACGTACTATTGGGGAAACGATGATTGTTATCTTGGCAGCTGGTGTTGCTGCTCGTCTTCAGTTTGATCCTTTTGAATCTATGACTACTATAACTGTTAAGATTATGAATCAATTAACGGGGGATCATGAGTTTTCTTCTCCTCAGACGCTGGTGGCTTTTGCATTAGGATTGACATTGTTTTGTATTACATTTTTTCTTAATATCTGTGCTATGTATATCATGAAAAAATATAAGAGAAAGTACGAATGAAATCTTTTTCCGATAGTAAAAAGAACTTAAAATGTCGCTATGTTTCTGAATGGCTATTCCGTTTTTATTGTTTATTAGCTGTGTTAGCTGTTTTTGTTTTTCTTATTATGTTACTATGTTCAGTTGTTTCTAAGGGGGTTGGAGTTTTATGGCAAGCAAGAATTTCTTTGCCAATAGAATTTTCTGAAAATATTATTGATCCTCAGAAAAATCGTTTTTCAGATCCTTCTATTCTATTAAAAGCAAATTATAATTTGTTGATTCGAAAATCTTTAGCTCGTAAGTTTAGTATTTCTGATGCTAATCATTCATTATTATCTAAAGCTAGTGATATGATATCTACTACTTCCCGTAATAGTTTGCGAAAAATCTTGCTTGCAGATACATCTTTAATAGGCAAGACAGTAGAGGTATCATTTTTAGCAAGTGCTAATGTCGATTCTGCTTTGAAAGGATATTTAGATCTTTCTTTGCCTGAAAATGTGCGTAAGATTTCTGATTATCAGTTAAATTGGTTCCAAAAGTTAAATTCAGAAGGATCTTTATCTTTGCATTTTAATTATGCTTTTTTTATAAACGGTGCTTCCAGTCGACCAGAAGCAGCAGGGATTGGTGTTTCAGTAATTGGTTCTTTGTATATGATATTGATAGTTATAGGATTATCTTTCCCTTTAGGAATTGCGTCTGCTATATATTTAGAAGAGTTTTCTCCTAAAAGTTTTTTTTCTAGTTTTATTCAGGTGAATATTAGCAATTTAGCTTCTGTTCCTTCTGTCGTATATGGTATTCTTGGCTCAGCTATGTTGATTAATTTTTTTAAGATGCCGCGTTCAACATCGCTTGTAGGTGGTTTGATTTTAGCTTTAATGACATTGCCTAATATTATTATTGCTACAGGTGTTGCGTTGAGGACAGTCCCTTCGTCTATTAGATCTGCAGCATTGGGATTGGGATCTTCTAAGATTCAAACTGTCTTTCATCATGTTTTGCCATTGGCTATGCCAGCTATTTTGACGGGATCTATTGTTAGTTTAGCACGGGCATTAGGAGAGACAGCTCCTCTTTTATTTGTAGGAATGATTGCTTTTGTTACAGATTATCCAGAAGGTGTTACTGATGTTGCTACGGCATTTCCTGTTCAAATTTATTTATGGGCAGCTGACGCAGAAAGATCTTTTGTAGAGAAGACATTTGGAGCTATATTGTTGTTATTGATTTTTCTAGCAGTTATTAATATAGCCATGTTATGGTTGAGGAATAGATTCAAACAACGTTGGTAATGAGGATATTTGATATATTATAATGAATCAGATTTATAAAATGATAAGCAACAAGGTATCTGTATGTTATGGTGAAAAAAGAGTCTTGTTTGATATAAACTTGAAAATTCCTAAGAATTCAGTTACGGCCTTAATAGGCCCTTCAGGGTGTGGAAAATCAACTTTTCTGCGATGTTTAAATCGTATGAATGAAACAATTGATAATTGTTTTTTTACTGGTGAAATTATTTTAGATGGAGAGAATATTTATAAGCCATCGGTTGATGTTGTAAGGTTGCGTGCTCGAGTTGGAATGGTATTCCAGAGACCGAATCCATTTCCCAAATCTATATATGAAAATGTTGCGTATGGGCCACGCATACATGGTATAGGGAAGAAGAAAGAAGATATAGATCAAATTGTAGAAATGAGCTTAAAAAAGGCAGGTTTGTTTGATGAGGTTAAGGATATACTTTTTCAAAATGCTTTTCTTCTATCTGGGGGGCAGCAACAGCGTGTTTGTATCGCACGTGCTTTAGCTGTTAATCCTGAAGTTATTTTAATGGATGAACCATGTTCTGCTCTTGATCCTATTGCTACAGCTTCTATAGAAGAGTTGATACATGAATTACGTGAAAATTTGACAATTGTTATCGTAACGCATTCTATGCAACAAGCTGCTCGTGTATCACAGCGTGCTGCTATGTTTCATATGGGACACCTGGTTGAAGAGGATAATACTGACAAGATGTTTACACATCCGTCTGATCGTCGAACTCAAGATTATATAATGGGGCGTTGTGGTTAAGATAGCTGCTAATTATTTTAAAACAGGAGAGTATATTTATGTCTTTTCATATATTATCAGCGTATGATGAAGAATTAGATTTTCTTTCTCGGCGGATTGTTGAAATGGGGATGATTGCTAGAAAGATGGTTGATTCTTCAGTTAGAGCTTTTATAGAAGGGGATACTGCTCTTGCTCATAAGGTAATTGATGAAGATGTTGTTCTAGATAAGCTAGAGAGGGATATAGGGGACAAAGCAATTATAACAATTGCTAAGCGTCAACCAATGGCATCTGATTTACGTGAGATAGTTGGATCAATTAAAATAGCTGCTGATTTGGAGCGTATTGGGGATTTATCTAAGAATACCGCAAGGCGTGTTTTGGCTTTACAGATGTTTGGTGTTCCTAGGAAGTTAGTTTTGACAATTGAGCCTTTAGCAACTTTATCTTTAGAGCAGCTATCTGAGATTTTAGATGCATACGGTAGTAGATCAACAGAAAAAACTCAATCTATTTGTAATCGTGACGGTGAGTTAGATGCTATGCATACATCATTATTTCGAGAATTATTGACATATATGATGGAGGATCCTCGTAATATCACATTGTGTACTCATCTTCTTTTTTGTTCTAAAAACATTGAGCGTATTGGAGATCACGTTACCAATATTGCTGAAACTATCCATTATATGACTACAGGTATACAGCCATATAAAGAGCATTTAAGAAAAGACAATCACTAATATATTTTTCTAAAACTAAAGATAGCTTTTTATAGTTATTTAATATCCTTTTATATAATTTATTTTTATTTCTTTCCTCAAAATGAGGAAAGAAAAGATTGTTACATGAAATAGTATATAGAATATATTTATAAAAAATCATTTCTTTATTGCTTAGCACTGTTACCTTCTGTGTTTCAGGATAAAGGTTTGTCTTTTGTTTCATTATTTTCCGATATCGGATTTTGGGTTTTTCCTTTAGAAATGGTTACTAATGCAGGTCGTAGGACGCGTTCATTTATAGCATATCCGTCTTGAATTACTTTTATTACTGTGTTAGCAGGTATTTCATCATTTGGTTCTTCACACATAGCTTGATGCATATTGGGGTTAAATTTTTGATCTTTAGCATCAATTTTCTTAACACCATATCTTTCTAACGTTGACATCATATCACGTCTGGTCATCTCTATCCCGTCTATCAATGATTTAAAAGATTGTTCGTTGTCTTTTTCACTATTTGCTGGTTCTGTATTAATAGAGTCAATTGCACGAGAAAGATTATCAGAAACAGCAAGAATATCACGAGCAAATGTTGCTATTGAATAAGATTGAGCATCTTTGATTTCTCTGTCGGTTCTACGACGTAGATTTTCCATGTCTGCAATAACACGTACATATTTATCACGTAATTCTTCTAATTCATTTTGTATTTCTTCTAGGGGATTAACGTCGGATTGTTCATTTTTTTCATTTAAAGTATTTGAAATTGTATTAGAGTTATTTGTTTCTTCTGCAATTTTTTTTTCACTCATGAAAATCTCCATTGTTTCATTTGCTTAATTTTTTAAAGGTAAAAGATATTTTTGACGAAGTAACATTTCGACATGAGTATTTTAATTGTACTTAAAAATCTCATGCAAGCAACTATACTTAGGAAACAATTTCCCATCAATGGTCAAAATAACTTAATTTTATCTTAAATTTATATGATAAGTAAAATTAAGTTATACCATGATAGTCAAGTTTTTCTTTCTAAAACAGCACTCTTAAATAGCTGTTGCTGTGCTAACACATCTATTTATAATTTTTATTATAGTAAAATTCAAATATTCTATATGAGATAGAATAATTTTTCTTATTTCCACTATCATCCATTTCATATTAATTTTATTTTAAACATCATATCCATATACTGGTAATATTCTAGAGCTTAACAGAGTATAAGCATATATAATTATTTATGTCAAAGAATAACAAGGGTATAGTGTATATATCACAAGGAAAAAAAGAAAAGGATTACAATGTTCTTGTATCTCCTGCTAGAGATCGTTCAGGCGTAGGTTATTCCTCTAACACTTATTTTGAAAGAGAAATTATCACCTTGCACGTCGAGTCTTTGTTCCGTGTTTCTCCTATTTTGCCTCTTTTCGTCCTGCTTGTTGCTAACATAGGTACTTGGTTTACCCAAAATCCTATACTACCTATGTGGTCTCTTATAACATTAGCAGTTTATGCTGCTAACCTTTCATTAGGACAAAAGGTAATAGATAGTGATATAAAAGAGGGTAGGGTATATATATGGCGCATATGGCTTCTTGTAGGTCAGATTGCTATTGGATTGTGTTGGACACTTTTGACACTAGTTGAGCCAGGTACATGGACACCGGAATATTTGACAATTTATAAAAGTGCTACTCTACTTATTGCTTTGTCAATTAGTGCTCTTTCTAATTTTATGCTTCCATATGCTGTTTTCTTATCATTTTTCCCAGTTTTAGTAGCTCTTAGCACTCAAGCAATTATGAGTATGCATGTTTTAGATATCAGTCTTGCTGGGATGCTTGCTATGGCTTTATCTTTTTTTACTTATATTACGTATCATTTGTTTAAATCTAATGTGAAAATTCTTTCGTGCCAAGCTGAGAAAGACGATCTTATTGCTGAGTTAGAAATAGCAAAGTCTATTTCGGATGAGACAAGAAAACGTGCAGAAGAAGCAAATCTTGCTAAATCTCGTTTTCTTGCATCAATGTCACATGAATTGAGGACTCCTCTGAATGCTATTTTAGGATTTTCAGAAGTGATGGGATTGGAGACAATGGGTCCATTGAATAATGATACTTATAAAGAATATATTGGAGATATTCATCGTTCTGGGCAGCATCTTTTAAATCTAATTAATGAAATATTGGATATTTCCCTTATTGAATCAGGACGATGTGAGCTTATTGAATCTGCTATATCTCTTGTTGATATTATGCATGAATGTATAATTATGTTACAGTTGAGAGCACAAGAAAAAAACATTGAAATATTGCAAAAAACTGATCCTACACTTTCCTCTGTGTGGGCGGATAAAAAAGGTATGAGGCAGGTTATTCTAAATCTTCTTTCCAATGCTGTTAAATTTAATTCTACTGGTGGGAAAGTACATATAACAGTTGGTTGGACTTCTGGAGGAGGACAATATATTTCTGTAAAGGATAATGGTCCTGGAATATCCGAAGGAGAAATGCCAACTGTATTATCTTCTTTTGGTCAAGGATCTATAGCAATTAAGAGTGTTGAACAAGGAGTTGGACTTGGTATACCTATAGTACGATCTATAATGGCTAATCATGGTGGTAAATTTCTAATTAAGTCGAAACTTCGAGAAGGAGTTGAAGTCATAGCAATTCTCCCGAGTACTCGTGTTCTTAATTTTGTTCCTGATGATATTCAGGATAGTAGTGAATCTTCTAGATTTCAGTTGTATGCATAGCAGTATAATTGTTAAATGTTTTTTGCATTATGATTCGTTATTTTGATAATTTATGTATTGAGATTTATGTTTTAATTTGCTATTGATTTTGGTTTTTTAATTTTATCTCTATTTTTGTATAATTGCTTTTAGTCTTATTACTTGATTACTAAATATGCCTTTACATTTATATAATTTTTTTTTTGAAATTGTATAGTCAAAATATTTTAGATTTATTTAGTGTTAGTTATTGTTTTTTTTGAGTATTTTCTTTTATATAATTATATTATAGTACATTGTTTAGTACGTGCATTTTATATTCTAGTAGTTAAAATGATTTGTTATATTAAAAATATTAAATAATTTTTTTTTACGATATTTGTACTATTATGTAGTATGGATAGAGGTGTATTGTTTTTCAATTTACTTATTGTTTAATATCAATTGTGATTATTTTTATTTGGTTTAGGAGTACAGTTGTTCAATATGTTTAAAATGCAGATTTTATCCATTAGGAGTGTTTTGATTTCCGCACTAACTACTGCCTTGTGTAGTATTGTTTTCGTTGCAGAAGCTAGAATGGTTGCAACAACAGATCTTTCTAATGTTGTTGAACGTGTTGCTCCTTCCGTTGTATCCATTTTTATTAAGCCAAAGAAAAAATTATTAGAAAAAGAGATTTTAGATTTTTATGGTTTTGGTAATCTTCCTGAAGATAATCCTATGAGGAATTATTTTCAAAAATTTTTTTCTGATGAAGAAAGTGATTCTTCAGAAAAGATGGAATCTTTGCCTTCTGGATCTGGTTTTTTTATCACTGATGATGGCTATATCATGACTAGCAATCATGTTATTGATTCTGGAGTTAGTGTTAGTGTAATTCTTTCAGATGATACAGAATTGCCTGCACAAGTTATTGGAACGGATAAATTCTCTGACTTAGCTATATTAAAAGTTAAAAGCGATAGAAAATTTGTTCCCGTAGAATTTGAAGATATTAGTAATATTCGTCTTGGTGAAACAGTATTTACTATCGGAAATCCTTTGGGGTTACGTGGAAGTGTTAATGCTGGAATTGTTTCTGCGCTTGATCGCAATTTACACGATAGGCCGGGGAAATATATACAGATTGATGCTCCAATAAATAAAGGAAATTCTGGAGGGCCGTGTTTTAACGCCTTAGGACATGTAATAGGAGTTAATAATTTAATTTTCACTATTGGTCAGTCTGCTGCAAATATGGGAATTGGGTTTATTATTCCTGGATATACTGCTAAAAAAGCTATTCCTTCTTTAATATCTAAAGGAATGATAGATCATGGATGGTTTGGGGTTGTCGTGCAAAATTTAACACAAGACTTAGCTAATCCTCTTGGCTTTAAAGGGAAAAAAGGTTTGTTGGTTTCTTCTGTTGTAAAAGGATCTCCAGCAGATAATGCTGGGATAAAAGAAGGTGATATTATCTATTCGATTAATGGAAAAAATGTAAAAAATGTTCAAGATTTTGCATGGGATATTGGTTCTCATTCACCTAAAGAAAAAGTGGATATTTCTATATATAAAGGAGGAAATGAACATTCTATTACTGTGGTTTTAGGAAGTTCTCCTGTAGTGAAAAATGATGTTCGTTCGGAAAATCGATTGTTTTCTTCAGATACTAAAGAATTGCTAGGAATGAGATTGCAAAATTTTGTTTCTGAAAATAAGAAGTTTGTTCGTATTGTTGATTTAGATTCAAATATAGAAGCTAATCACAAAGGTATTAGAAAAGGAATGGATATTATTTCTGTTAATACCAATAAAGTTTATTCTATAAAAGATGTTGAGCGTTTTGTAGAACAAGCAAAAAAGAATAAACGTAATTCTGTTCTCTTACAATTGAGTTATGGTAGTGATTTACAATCGAATGATAAATTAGATAATAATAAATGGTTCGTTTCTTTAAAAATTAGATAATAAAAATAAATATGTGTGCAAATCCTAGTAGTCGCACGTTATATCTTCATTGTTATTTTTTATCCTTGGCTTTTTGCACTTTTCTGTGCACTGCCAATGTGTATAGATATAGGATATTTTGTGTCTGCAGATGTAATATGAATATTAAGAGATGATTTTGGTTGGCTCATTCGCCAAGCTCGTGAATTATATGCAATCCAGTATTCTATCAGACCTTTTGTTATTGATTTTATATTTTTTGTTCTATTGGATAATATAGCATGAATTGCTATTCCTTGGAGTATATGAGCAAGTGATTTTATTTTCTTTTCTTTTTTATCTTGTTTCAAAATATCTTCTAGAAATTGATTTTCGAATACCATTGATTAGCCTATATTATTTATAAAATCGGGATAGCTACATAATTGCTATCGTGATGATACATAAAGACTGTGAATATAGAGTAAAAATTTTTTGAATATCAAAATGGAAATTTTATAAAATTATAAGATTTTTTGTTCTTTTTAAAATGTTAGAAAATATTTAAAATTGTATTCGAAATTACTATTTTACCTTTTATCATTCCTATCATATTTGTTGAGTTTATTGTTTATCTTACTTTGGGATTTATGGCTTTTATCCCTTATTTGTTTTATTATCAAATATTTTTTAGGAGATATAAATGTAATATCATTCTTTTTACTCGTTTGTTTATTCTTGAATATTTTTTTATTCGAAAATGAACTAATTAGTTCTAGGGCTTTTTGATCTCTTGCTTGATAGGTTTGCATTCCCATAACAACAGCAACTATTGAATTATCTTTATATTGTAATGAGGTAACTATGTTAAATCCTGAATTTCTAGTATATCCAGTTTTTATACCGTCTATTCCGTGCATTTTATTTAGTAATTTATTGTGATTCATAATAATTCTATTTTTATATCGGAATTTACGAACTGAAAAATATTTATAATATTCTGGAAATTTTTTTCGAAGCATTATACCAAGAATTGCCTGATCGCGTGCTGTTGTTACTTGGTTTTTATCATGTAGTCCACTGGCATTTTTATAAATAGTATTTTTCATTCCAATTTCTTTTGCTTTATTAGACATTAGAATTGCGAATTTTTTCTCTGATCCGCTAATAAACTCTCCAAAAGCTGTAGAAACGTCGTTAGCAGAACGTGTAATTAGTGCTAAAATTCCTTTTTCTATAGTAAAATTAGTTTTTTCTTTTAAATATAGTTTTGATGGATTCTGTCTAGCTGCCGTATAAGATACTGGTACTTTTGTATTTAAATGTATTTTTTTTGATTGTAAGTATTCAAAAACAATGTAGAGTGTCATCATTTTTGTTAGAGATGCTGGATATCTTAATTCATCTTGTTTAAATCCATTCGTTTGTTTTGTTTTAACATCAATCACAAAGCTAGAATATTTTGGTTTTGCATATGATTTTGATGTCATGCTCATTATTATTATAGATATAAGGAGTACTCTCCATAATAATTTTATGTGTTTTTGTATATTAATTAATCCGTATGTTGATATATATTCTAAAAAAAAAATTGCCGAAGATCGAGTGCTTTTTTGTATCATATACACATACCGTTTTTGAAGAAGGCAAATAATTTTAGAATAATTTATATTATAAATAGATACATTAAATAACTACATAGTTATTTAATGATATTGTCTTTATTATATTATTATCAATTATTACTAAGAAAATATTATTTTACTATATCTCTTAATAATATAGTTTTTATTAAAACTATACTAATATTTAAATTTTAAAAATTGATTTTCATCGTGAGCATATAAAAAATTAATATTATTTTTTAAACAAAATTATTAATTAGAATATGCGATTATTGGGAAATTTACTATATTCATTATTTATCATATTATTCTAAAAACTTTTAATTATGTATATGAGATATATTATCTCTTTTTATATTTATAATAATTTATATTAATTTTTTTAGTAAATTTTATTATTAGTAAAAAATTAAAATTTTATGCGTATTATAAACCATTAGATGTTTTAGAGAAGGTGAGAGGGTAAATTAATAGAATTATGTAGAAAGGATTACAAATGTTCCGAGATATTCCTATAATAAAAGAATTTAAGAAGTTTATTGCCCGTGGTAACATGATAGATTTATCCGTTGGTATTATAGTTGGAGGGGCCTTTAATCGTGTTGTTCAATCTATTGTTGAAGATCTTATGATGCCTATTATAGGTTTTGTTATGGGGAGCGGTACTGATTTTTCTAATTATTTTTTCCCATTAAGCTCTGCTATTAAATCGCCTCTTATAGATGAAGCACGTAAACAAGGAGCTGTACTGGCTTATGGAAGTTTTATTAGTGTAATTATTAACTTCTTTATTTTGGCAATAGTGGTTTTTATTGTTATAAAATTCGTGAATAATATAGTTAAGAAAAAAGATGCTGATAATGTTGTTCTTCCAGAAGTGCTATTATTAACTGAAATTCGTGATTTGTTAAAAAAGAATTAAGAATTTCTTTAAAAATAATGGGATCTTATATAAAATATCTTTTTATGCAGAGATTAATTTTATCAAATCTAAATTTTATAATTTTATGAAACTATCCTGGGTTGGTTATAATTTTTTTCAATTCCATCCCAGAATAGTGAAGATATGTTGTCTCCACCGTTTTGATGTATTTCACGTATGCAAGTTGGTGAAGTGATGTTAATTTCTGTTATATAATTGCCTATTATATCAATTCCAGTAAAGAAAAGTCCTCGTTTACGTAAACTATCCCCGATACGGTTACAAATATCTTTATCTGTCTGCGTTAGTTGTACTAATTTTATTTTACCTCCAGTATGAATATTAGAGCGGTTATCACCTTCAGAAGGTATGCGATTAATAGCACCTACGGGTTTTCCGTCTAAAAGAAGAATACGTTTATCTCCTTTCCTTACTTGGGGTAAATAAGCTTGTGCAATAAGTGGTTCATGGTACTTTTCGAATAGCATTTCTATTAAAGAAGAGAAGTTTCGATCTCCTAAAGTCATTCGGAATACTCCTGTTCCACCGTTACCATATAGGGGTTTGATAATAATATCTTTCATTTCTAAGTAAAATTTATTTATTTGAGTAGTATCTCTAGAAATGAGCGTGGGAGGCATAAATTCAGAAAACTCAGTTACGAAAATTTTTTCGGGAGAATTTCGTATCCAAAAAGGATTATTTACTATTAGTGTTTTAGAATTTATTTTTTCTAAAAGATACGTGCTAGTAATATAATGCATATTGAATGGAGGATCTTGACGTATTAGTATTGCGTCCACTTGCGAGAGATCAATACTTTTTTCTTCTCCGAGGGAGTAATGTTGTTTATTTTCTTCATATAATGAAAGCAATTGTGCATTCGCGTAAATTTTATTGTCACGCATGTAAAGTTTATCTGGTGTATAATGAAATATCTGATATCCGCGTTTTTGTGCTTCTAACGCTATTGCAAATGTTGAATCTTTCTCTACATTAATTGTTGAGATATGATCCATTTGAATTGCTATATTATTGATTTTTTTCATGTACAAAATTTGAATCTACTCTTTATAACAAATAAAACAATACATTAACCTACCTAACTTGAAGTCTATTATACTAGTTAATTTATATTATGACAATAAAACATTCGTTGTTAAGTGATAGTTTTAATATAAAAATTTGTCTTACTAAAAACACATTAAAATCTTTCTAAAATAGAATCTTTTATTAAAATGCAACTTTCGCACAAGCTTATATAAATAGGCTCCAGATGTAGGTGTATACCATTGTATTCAGTGGGAAAAAAGTGGCTATTATAGATCAATTATTTCAGTTTTTAAAAAGTATAAAG
Source organism: Candidatus Liberibacter brunswickensis (assembly GCF_036858155.1). NCBI lineage: Bacteria > Pseudomonadati > Pseudomonadota > Alphaproteobacteria > Hyphomicrobiales > Rhizobiaceae > Liberibacter > Candidatus Liberibacter brunswickensis. The sequence continues at coordinate 64,961 of NZ_JAAEJX010000004.1, forward strand.
TCTTTAGGACGTACGCGTCTATTAATATTGGCTTCGACAATACTTGTTTCCATAATATTATTAGTAGTGGGAAGTTTTTTTGTAAGTAATCAACATTATGATAGTCTTTATGTGAAATTAGAACTTGCCGATGTCAATAGAATATCTATTGCTTTGACAGATGCTAATATAGATTTTCGAATTTCTGAAAATGGTTCTAGTATTTTAGTTCCATCTCATATGATTAGTAAGGCACGTATTCATCTTGCAGATAAAGGATTGCCAAATGGTTCTAGTAATTCTGGCTATGAACTTTTCGACAAAGTAAATTCTTTTGGTTTAACGTCATTTATGCAGGAGATTACACGATTAAGAGCTCTTGAAGGGGAAATTGCTCGTACTATTCAATCTATTTCTGGAATTATATCTGCGCGTGTACATATTGTTATGCCTGACATAGGAAGTTTTAGGAAGATTGGAATTAAGCCAACAGCTTCAGTTATGATTAGAGCTGTTAATTCATCTGTTTATAAATCAGCTGAAGCAATTAAGCACCTTGTTTCTGCTGCTGTTCCAGGTCTTGATATTGGTGATGTTATAGTTATCGACACTATGGGTAAATTGTTGGGTTCCAATGAAGTAGATAGAAATACTTTTGGAAAATCTCTAAGTATAGTGCAAGCTGTTCAGAATGAGATTGAAATTAATATTAATAAAGCTTTAGCGTCTTTTTTAGGAATAGATAATTTTCGATCAACAGTAGTAGCTGAGGTAAATACTGATGTACAGCAAATTAAAGAAACAGTTTATGATCCTGATTCTAGGGTAGAACGTTCTGTTCGTTTATCTAAAGACTCGCAAAGATCAGAAACTAGTCAACAAGAATCTGCCGTTACTGTTGAGCAAAATATCCCTCATATTCCTGACGAAAAGGTACCATTACCTCGTTCTTTAGAAAATAATGATAAAAAGGAAGAACAAAGTAATTATGAAATTAATACAAAAAGTATTTTTACAACGCACAATAACTACAAATTAGAACGTTTATCAATTGCTGTTGTAGTTAATAAATCGCGTATTATAGAAATGATGGGTGAGTCAGTTGATCAGAACAAGATTAATGATTATTTGTCCGATATAAATCGGATAGTCTCTGCTGCTTCAGGAGTTAGTTCAAAACGTGGTGATACTATTACTGTTACATCAATGGATTTTTTAGGCGATCAGTTATTAAATCCTAGTGTTAATCAGGTGAGTTTTATTGATATTTTATCTAGTCATTTTTCGATGATTATAAATTCTTTAGTGTTTATAGTGATCTTATTAATTATGACTTTTTTAGGGATACATGTATTACGTAAATTTAATAATACTAATGATGTAAACGAAGATGATACTGGTATAAAACCCATTTTGAATACTCCTATTATTCCTGCTAAGGTTGAACAAGGACTTAACGGTATATCCTTAGATTCTGCTGATAGCAGTGATATTTTTTCATATAGTAATAATTTGCAATCTAGGATTAATAGTCATGTTAGCCAAAATTCAGATCGTCGTCTTGTGCATATGGTGGAAATTAATGAAGAAAGATTCGCTAAAATTCTGCGAAAATGGGCTAGATCTGAAATAGATGGTAGATATGCTCAATATATTAGTTAGAAACTCTGTTTTAATAGCAAATACTATGGTAAGGATTGATTATTTATTGTGTCATTTTATAACAATTTTTTTATTACTCTTTAATAACTCTTTTAAAAAGATTATTATAATTATAAATATTTTTTTATATTTGAAAATACTATTTTTTATAATTCAATTTCTTTCTAATTTTTTATACTTTATTCAATAAGTGGAATTTTTATACAAGATAGAAAAAATCTTCATTTTCCTCATTTGAAACATGCGGTCAATCAATTTAATTTTGATTGATTTTGAAATGGCATATCCTTGAAGGTAGTTTGCATCATGAATTTTGAAATGCAGCAGTTTAATATTGTTTTAAACAGAGAAGATGAGAAGCTAACATCTGTGATATCGCATCTTCCAACACGCAGTGATTTATTGGAACGTATGATTCCTTTGGATTGTACTGTTTCGTGGACAATGAGAATGTATGCTCTTACTGAATATGTAGGGGCGAGTCATTTTTTATTAGTTCGATGGGATCTTTTCCAAGAGCAGAAACTAGATTCTGTAGTTAGTTCTGATTGGCCATTTGATTTAGTTCGATCCATGGCATTAAGTGAAAAAGATAAATACTATAATATTGTACAACGGCCAACAGAATTATTTTGTCCTGTTTTTCATACTCTTCCAGAAAATGTAGATCTTCCTGCTGGGATGGATAAACGTTATTGTGCTCTTACATTTGATGTAGCTCGTATACGTATTGGATTGATGTTATTATTCCCTAAAGGGTATATCATTCTACAAGATCGTTTATGGGAAATAGGTCTACTTGCTGCTTATCAAGCCAATATTTTTAAAAATTATGATGTAAATTTAAGTAAAGATTTAGAATTAACGGGACGTGAAGTCGAATGTTTGACCTGGATTTCAGAAGGAAAAACTAGTGATGAAATAGCTGTTATACTTGGAATATCCCGAAATACTGTCAACAACTATATTGCTAGTATCATGCGTAAAACAGCTACAAAAACGAGATCTGGAGCGATCGCATATGCCGTTCGTAACAACATTGTTTAAGTTAATTTATAAGAAGTAATTAAATAATTTTGAGGTAAGAAACTTGTCCGAAAATACACTTACAGAAAAAAAATCTTTTAGTCTGTTGGAATTATCCGCAAGACTAAGTTTAATCCAAAATAAAATAAAAGCAAGAAATTTTGCTCTATATACGATCAATTGTGCTTTAGATTTTCCAAGACGTCAACAACTTGTATGCGAATTGCATAATTATGATTCGGAAAGTGGAGATTTTCCAAGTATTTTGATGGAAACGTATGGAGATGATTTTTTATTTCACTTTAATTCAGGGCTTTTGCCAATAATATGGCATAGTATGAATATAAAGGAAGAGGCTGTTATTGAATCATCAGGACAGTTGTCAGTAAAATTAGATCAGGAGCTCTTGCCATTCGCAGGAATTGCTTTTCCTGTTCGTCTCGGATTTCATAAGAATGGGTATGTTGTTTTTACTGCAGAATGTTTGATGCTTGCTAACGAAATTATTGTTGAATCACATGGAGCTTGTTATCAAGTAATTATGGATTTTTTAGCACTTTTTAAAAAACGTTCTTCTGCTGCTAGAAATCTTACAGAACGAGAAACTTCTTGTCTACAGTTAGCAGGAGATGGTTATACCAGTGAAGAGATTGCCGAGAAATTATGCTTATCGATACACACAGTTAATGCATATCTTGGATCAGCAACAGTTAAGTTAGATGCCGTTAATCGTATTCAAGCAATTGCCAAAGCTATTCGTTTTGGATACATTAGTTGATTTGTTTGATAAGTTAAGTATTGGAAAACATATATTAGTTTTTTTTGTAGTATATTTTATGAATTAATTGTGCAACTGCTTTGTAAAATACTGGTGGTATAGTGCTGTTTATAGGTACTTGTCTAAACAAAGATCTTGCTAGTAAGGGATCTTCAAAAATAGGAATTTTGTTTTCTAATGCTATTTTACGTATTTTATAGGCAATTAAATTTTGTCCTTTAGCTACTAGAATAGGTGCGTCATTTTCTGTTTTTATGTATCTTAATGCTAAGGCATAATGTGTTGGGTTAGTTATTATGAGTGTTGCTCTAGATGTAGCCTCTATCATCTTATGTCGTATTCTAGAGCGTGCTATGGATTGTTGACGGCTTTTAATCATAGGATTACCATATGATTGTTTCATTTCATCTTTTATTTCTTGTTTAGACATTTTGAGTTTTATATACCATTGGTAGTAAGTCCACCCTATATCTAATATTGTTAATATAGCTATGAATATTAGTATTATGATAAGTATTTTACGTATTGTAAAAAAACTGTTATATAATATTAACTGGGGATTAGAAGTTATAGAATCCAGCATTGTGAAATAATTTTCTTTTAGATAAATTGCAACAATAGTTCCTATAAGTATTATTTTCGCAATTGATTTTATAAAGTTTACCAAATTATTGACGCTGTAAATTCTTTTTATTCCTTCACGTAAGGATATTCTTTTTAAGGATGGTTTGATGTGATTTAGGTTAATAACTGGTATTCTTTGTAATAGGTATGATCCAATTCCAAATGTCATTAAAAGCAGTAGTCCAGGTATTACCAATATACTAGCACTCAAATATAAATTTACTAAAAGAGGAACAAGATAGGATATATCATCTAATTTTCGTTTTGTGGCGCTTGTAAGTACAATATATAGGTCGTGTGTTAGGCTATAGACCCCTGGGATAAAAAAAAATAATAAATAAATTAAGCAAGATAGTATTGAGGAAAATAAATATGATTCGCGTGAAATAGGAGCATTGCCTTGGTTTCGTGCATCTTCAATTTTTTTAGAAGATGGTGCTTCTGTTTTATTATCAGAAGTATCATTCTCAGACACATATATCCCCTTTTGGTATTTTAAAATTGTTTTATGAAACTATGTATTATTGTTATCTATAGTTTTTCGTAACTCTATTTTATTTGTTTTTGAAAGAGAAATTGCTTCTTGTACTATAGAGCGACGAGCTAATGCAACTTCCCGTGAGGATATTGGAGAATCGTTTAATGAAATGTTTTCTTCTATTATTTTGCGTTGACGATTACTAATGCATTGAAGTATTTTGTCTTGATTTTCTATAGCCATGCCATGTAGAGCTTTTCCTAGTACTTCAAGTGATATATTATTCAATACACGAGATAGATCTTTAGAAGATAATGTGTCTAGATCTTCAAAGAGGAATACTTTAGGGCGTACTTTGTCGAAAGCATCTTTGCTTACTTTTTGTAGGGAGTTGAGAAGTATATCAACTTGAGGTTTATCAAGTTCATTAATAAGATTGGCTACTTTTTCTGATCCAGATGTATTCATTTGGGATTCCACTTTAGATAGCATATCTATGATGCATTTTTCTATAGTTTCTTTCATATAAGGATTTATTTTTTGCAAATTAACGGTACGTTTTATAATATCAGCATGTATATTATTTGGAAATCGCAGTAAAACATTAGCTCCGATTGATGATGGCATCATAGATAGTATATAAGCGGTTGTTTGAGGATGTTCTTTTGATAAAAAATCAGCAATATTAGCAGGATCTATTTCTTTCAAACGATTCCATATATTATTATTGTCATTTTTTTTAAATTCACCTGATTTATTGAGTAATTGATCTAGTTCATTTTGTTCCAAGCCTTCTTCTAAAATACTTTCTATATTTTTAGAATTGTCTGTAAGTCCAATTCCTGTAATGAACTGAGATTCAAATTCATCAATTATATCTTCTAGTTCTTCTGGTGATATTTCTGGTAATAATTTTGCTGAAGCAACTATTTCTTTTAATTCGTCATGCGTAAAATGTCTTAAAAGTTTCCCAGAAACTTTTTTTTCCATTGCTAAAAGAATAGCAGTGGCTTTGTCTTTTTGTGTGAGAGAAATATTTGAAATTTTTTTGTAAATATTTCTAAAAGATAATGTATTTTCTGTTTTATTCAAGACCAATACACCTTTTGATTAAGTTATGATTGACATGAAAATATTATGTTAAAATAAATTTTTTATTTGTAATTAGTAATTTCTATTATTCTGACTCCAAATTGCATATCATCATCTTCCATAATTGTTATTTCACCTTTTGCAATTCTTTGATTGTTTACTGTAATGTCTATAAATTCTCCCACGCGTTTATCGAGTTCAATTATATCTCCTTGAGATAAATTGATGAGATCAGAAATTTGCATATCGCATGATCCTAATATAATTTGAATATTGACGGGAATATTCATGATCAAATCAAAATTATTTGTAGATTTTTCAAGTATATTATTTGAACCAGATGATATTTGTTCTGATATATTATTATTATCATCTGTTTGAATGAGAGTTTCACTGTTATCAGTTGAGGAAGATATAACAGTTTCTGGTGAAGGACTATTTATTTGCATTAATTTACCTTACAATTGAAATTTATAAAAAATTATTTTTTATTTTTTAATCAAGAGATTTTCAAAAATTTCTTGATCAAAACTTATCCTATTTTTTATGCGGATTGTATAATTTTGCCCAATACGACCTAATTCACAAGAATAAATTCCTTTTCCATTTGCACTTAAAATAGCGCACGTTTTATCTCTATTTAAAAAAGGTATTATTTGTCCTACTTTTAGTTCAAAAACATCTCTCAATGTGTTTTTCTTGAGATTGATACGAGTATCAATATTCAATTTTAAGGGATATGTTTTACTTATAATTGAGTCATTTAAATCTTCCAATTTATTTTCTGATTTACCTTGTGAAGACAAAGGTATTAGTATTGTTTTTAATAATGTTGCTTGAGGCACAATTAGTGCAAACGATGATGCGATATTTGATATATTCATATTCATATTTATTGCTGTAATAAATTCGGTAGATAATTTATTTGTATTCCTCTTCAAGAAATCAATGTCATAAAATTCATATATATTAGTAAAATTATTTTGAGATGTTGATATACATTGGCTAAGAACATTAGATATTTGGATTATAATCCTTTTTGCTAATTTTTTTTCAACAGCTGATAAAGGACGATTATGTGAGTGTGTTTTTTCTAAAGGTGCCTCTAGTAGATATTCGAGAAGTGTAATTATAAGATTATTGCTACAACCAATGAAAAAATTGGATGACCATCCACGTAGAGATGCTATATAAAAAATAAAGTTTTCTTTAAATGAATTTATTATTTGAGAAAATTTTCCTGAATTACAATTAACGTAAGATACATCTATATTAATATCCATTTTTTCTTTGAATATTTTCGGTAGAAGTTTAGTATACGTTTGTCCTAAGTTGGATGATATTTTTTCAATAGTTTTTTTATCTCCTAACTTACCTGTCAGGCGAGCTAGTAATATCGGATGTAACGGAGATGTGTTTTTGTTTGTGGATTTTCCGCGCATGTTTTTAAGATGCTTTCTTATCATTGCTATATTGCAGAACTTCCTGCTCAACCATTTCTATGGAGGGTCTTTCAGATAAAGGTAAGACTTTTCTTCCATATTCTATTGCTACTTGAGGCATAGCTCCGTTCATATAAGCAATGAGTGTTTTCTTTACTATTATATACAATCTATGTTTTTTTAATTTTATGGACTTGATCTTTATACTAATAGGATTGCACAAAGAATATGAAATCAAAATTCCTAAAAGTGTACCCGTTAATGATACTCCGATTGCTGCTCCCAATATTTTTGGTGAATGTGATAAGTTTCCCATAGCCTTAATAATTCCCAATATAGCTCCTATTATTCCAATGGCAGGGAAGGATTCGCTCATGTTGGAAATTGCATGATAAGGTCTCAACTTTTCATATAATATTACATCAATTTCTTCGTCCATTAAATTTTCAATTTCGTAGCTTCTAGCATTTCCAATGATTATCATCCTCACATAATCACAAATGAAAATCGTTAATTCATTATTCTCTAGAGCTGTAGGTATAGAATTGAATATTGTTGATTGATAAGGGTTGTCTATATGTTTTTCAACTTCGTTGAGAGATCCTTTTTTTAAATTATACATTAATAGATATAGTAATTTTAGTATATCACAGTAGGTGTTTTGCTTAATAGTGTTATATCCAAATGTTTCTAATACGGACGCTCCTGAATCCTTAACTACTTTTATGGGATTTGCCATGATAAAACCTCCAAAGCCAGCTCCTGCCACAATTATTATTTCAAATGGCTGAACTAGAATATATAGATTCCCGCCCATAGCATAAAATCCACCTATAATACATAAAAATGTTATAAATAACCCTATAGATGTATTCATGTAATAATAACTCAAATTTGGATTTTACCTGATAATGTTGGAAAGTTATGGAATTAGACTTGTGTGAAGCTATTATGAGTGAATATATTATTTTGTGATCTTACAGTCTTGCACAAGTCTTTAAAGTATACTCCCTATAAAAGATTGAAATGATTAGGGGTATGAATGAATGCAGACATCTTTTAATATTGGTTTATCTGCACAGCTTGCTTTAGAAAAGAGACTTTCCACTGTGGCGAGTAATATTTCTAATACAGATACCAAAGGATTTCGTACAACCAAAGTTAAATTTTCTGAAGTCATAAGTGCTATTAAAAATAATATTGATCAAAAAATTTCTTTTGTTTCACAAGGAAGTGAATATATTTCAAAACAATATGGATCTTTAAATAGTACTGGAGAAAAACTAGATTTTGCTATAGAAGGAGATGCTTGGTTTGCTTTGGAGAGTCCTAGTGGAATTATTTTAACTCGAGATGGTCGTTTTAAGATTACAGATTCTGGATTATTAGTTTCTGCAAGTGGGAAATATCCTATTCTTGATATGGAAAGTATCCCGATTCAAATACCTAAAAAAGATGAAGAATTTGAAGTAGGGGATACAGGAGATATTTCTCAAAAAGGTAAAGTGATTGCTAATATAGGGCTCTATTCTTGTGATATATCTAAAGGTTTTGTTCGTCGTGAGAATAGTGGTATATCACCAAATGTTTCTCCTATGCCTATTACAGATTTTTCTGAAGTAAAGGTTAAACGAGGTTTTTTAGAAGATTCTAATGCTAATGCAATGTATGAGATGGGTCAAATGATTCATTTAACACAGAAGTTTAATTCTATTACTACATTAATTGATGATAGTGAGAAATCTATGATAGAAGCTATAAAGATTCTATCATTGTAACTTTTATATATTTTAAAAGATTATCAAGAAATATGCATAACAATCTGGCAAATTTGGTACAATTAGCTGAGTACTATTCTAATAATTTAGTTATCCAAGGTGGTTATGTGAATAGTATAATGCCTGTTTATTATACGGTTGTAGGTTTATCTAAATACGTTTGTTTAGGGGATTTCGTTTTTCATAGAGGTAAATATTCTGGTAATTTAGGTCAGGTTATACGTATTGATTTTGATGTTGTTTATATTTGTCCCATAGAGACAAGAGAACCAATCAGTTTAGGAGATTTGGTTTTTTATCAAGGGCCTTTCCTCATTGCTCCTAGTGAATGTTGGTGTGGACGTGTTATAAATGCATTAGGAAAACCTATTGATGGATATAATACATTAAAAAAAGGTGATTTGAATATGGAGATTATTTCAAAAATTACACCTGCTATGAATCGTCAACGAGTTGAAAAAGGTTTTAAAACGGGGATACGTGTTATTGATATATTTACTCCTCTTTGTTACGGACAGCGTATTGGTATTTTTGCTGGTTCGGGAATAGGCAAGTCAACTTTGTTATCAATGTTCGCAAAATCTAGTTGTTTTGATAAAGTTATTATATCTTTGGTTGGAGAACGTGGTCGTGAAGTACGTGAATTTATCGAAGATTGTCTTGGGGAAAATTTAAAAAAATCAGTTGTAGTAGTGGCAACAAGTGATGAAAGTCCAATCATTCGTAAAATGGCACCGTTAACAGCTATTACTATTGCAGAATATTTTTGTTCTAAAGGTGATAATGTATTACTAATATTGGATAGTATTACAAGATTTGCACATTCTATACGAGAAATTGCTATTAATGCTGGGGAATTACCTGTTACACGAGGATATCCTACTTCAGTATTCTCTGAATTACCACGTCTTTTAGAGCGTGTTGGTCCTAGTGAAAAAGGAAAAGGTAATATTACAGCTATTATCTCGGTGCTGGTAGATGGAGATGATCATAATGATCCTATAGCTGATGCTGTTCGCAGCATTATAGATGGACATATTGTTTTAGATCGTTCTCTGGCGGAAGAAGGGCGTTATCCACCTGTCGATCCTCTTGCGTCTATTTCTCGTCTTTCTCATAAGGCATGGAGTGATGATGAGAAAAAATTAGTTTCTTTTTTAATAAGTACTATCAATAAATTTGAACAGACTCGATCCATTAGAATGATAGGTGGTTATCGTGCTGGAGTTGATCCTATTCTTGATAAAGCTGTTCATCAAACGCCTATTATTTATGAATTTTTAAAACAATCTCCATCTGATTTACATGTAGGAGATGTTTTCCTGGAAATATCAAAAAAATTACAGTTGTAATCTAATTATAGTAATTAAGAAAACAAGATATGGTTATGAAGTATATTGCAGTGATTTCAATATATTATTTTTCAATTAAATTATAAAAAAACATTTATTTAATCATAATATTTTTGAAAATTTATATTTTCATATCAGAAAGAGTATTCCATTATAACTAAAATTTATAAGTAATCGAAAATAGTATTTATTTTTGGTACTTTTTATATCTATTAAGATATAATTTAAAGTGCCTTATTTTTCTTAATGTATAAATATTTTTTTCAGTTCCACACAAGATTGTAGATGTAAACATTGCATTAAGAAGATTATGGGGATTGATATTCATGCAACCGATTACATTTTTTCAAGTTGCATCGCAACATGCAAGTTGGTTATCTGAAAGACAAAAAATTGTATCAGAAAATATAGCTAATGCTAGCACTCCAAATTATCGTGCTAAAGATTTAGGTTCTTTTAAAACTATACTCAACCAAAATACGATGATGGCTAGAACGCATAAATCTCATTTAGAATATTCTAATTCTGGAGAATCGAGTTGGAATACGCGTGCTATTCAAGCTCCATTAGATCAGACGATAGGAATACAAGTGTCTGGAAATACAGTGGGAATAACTAATGAATTGTATAAATCTGGACATATTAAGCATGAGTATGATCTTAATGCAAAGTTGGTGAAGAAAATCAATTATATGATGATGCATGTGATAAAGGGATAAGGTGATGGATTACTTGGTTATTTCTTCTCAGATTGCAAATTCTGGGTTAGCTGCTCAGTCATCGAGAATGCAAGTTATATCTGAAAATATTGCCAATGCTCGTACTACTAGTAGCGTTTCTGGCTCTGATCCATATAGACGTAAAACTATTTCTTTTGAATCAGTAATGAATGGTGTTGGTGGTGTTCGTGTAAAGAAAATAGGTGTAGATAAATCTGATTTTATAGAGGAATTTGATCCTGGACATCCTGCTGCAAATGCCAGTGGTACTGTAAAATATCCTAATGTTAATATACTCATTGAAACTGCAGATATGAGAGAAACCAATCGTTTGTATATGGCTAATCTTCAGACAATAAAGCAGTCGCGTGATATGATGACTACAACATTAGAGCTTTTGAGAGACTAATTATGATTGAACAAATTCAAGGAATAAATAATTTTATTCCTAATACAGATTCCGTTGATATGCAGTCTTATTCTTTACGAAGTGTAGGTGAAGAAGATGATAATTATTCTATAAGTTTTTCTTCTTTATTACAAGATATGGCTGGAAGAGCCATTGGAGATATCGAAAAAGCAGAAGATGCTTCTCTTTCAGCATTGCAAGGTCAAACATCTATGAGAGAAGCAGTAGATTGTATTATGCAAGCCGAGCGAACTTTAAATATGTCAATAGCTTTGCGGGATAAAATTGTTTCTGCTGTTTTAGAAGTGTCTAAAATGCAAATATAATAACTAAGGAACTACGATAATGAAAGCGTTCACGATAGCAGCAGCTGGTATGTCTGCACAACAGACTAATCTTGAAATTATAGCCAATAATATAGCTAACATTAACACTACAGGTTATAAGAGAGCGCGTGCGGAGTTCGCTGATTTTCTTTATCAGGCAGAAAAAATGGCAGGTTCTCCTAGTCAGTCCGCAGATAAAGCTTTGCTTCCAGAAGGTATTAATATAGGAAGTGGAGTTCATATCTCAGCTGTACGCAATGTCTATACTCAGGGAGAATTGGTTAATACTGGGAATAATCTAGATCTTGCATTGTTTGGGAGAGGCTGGTTTCAAGTGGAAACCCCCGATAAAACTATTATGTATACTCGAGCAGGATCTTTTAATAGAGATCAAAAAGGACAATTGGTTACTCCTGATGGTAACACTCTAATACCAGGAATCATAATACCTGAAGGAGCTGGAGAAATTAAAGTTTCTAGATCAGGTCAAGTTTTGGCTTTAATGGGAAGTGACCATGATTTTCAACTTATAGGACAAATACTTATTGCTAATTTTGTTAATGAAGCAGGTCTTCGTAATGTTGGGGATAATCTTTTAGCAAAAACGTCTGTATCAGGAGATCCAGTTATATCTAATCCTGATGACATAGGTTTTGCGCATATTAAACAAGGTTATTTGGAATCATCTAATGTTGATGCCGTGAAGGAGATTTCTGAAATGATATCTGCCCAACGTGCTTATGAGATGAATTCTAAAGTAATAGAAGCTGCTGATGAGATGTCTGCTTTGGTTACTAAGATGAGATAACTATTTGGAGACTAAGCATGGCATGTTATTGCGTGAGATTATTATCTGTTTTTTCTCTCTATATGCTTTGTTTTAACAGCGTGTTATCCAAGGAAATAAATCAAACTGTTGTTCCTTCTGTAGTTATTAATGCGGGAGAAGTATTAAAAGAGTCTCTACTAAAAGAAGTGGAAGTTTTAAATTCAAATATTAGAGGTAATTATGCTAATTATATTAAAGATATAGTTGGATTTGTCACGAAGCGTACTTTGTTTCCAGATCATGTAATACCTCTTTCGGCATTGCATCGTCCTTATATTATTTCCCGTGGAGCTAAAGTTCGTATTATTTTCACCAAAGGTAATATGACAATATCTACCTTTGGTATTGCTCTTTCAGATGCGAGTTCTGGCGATGTTTTATCCGTTAAAAATATTGATACTGGAGTAATAGTTTCCGGAAGTGCAGAAGATTCTAATACAGTTCGTATTGTAGTAAAATGATTTATCGTATATCTTTCTTGGTTTTTTATCTTGTTTTATCGAACACTGTATCAGCAGTGCAAGTTGTATCTCGTATAAAAGATATTGTTTCCTTACAATCAGGTAGAGATAATCAATTAATTGGGTATGGTCTTGTCGTAGGGCTTCAAGGAACTGGTGATAGTTTGCGTTCTTCCCCTTTTACAGAGCAATCTATGCGTTCATTGTTGCAAAATCTTGGTATATCCATTCAAGGGGGGAAGTTAGGGTCTAAAAATATAGCTGCAGTTATGGTGACGGCTAATTTGCCTCCTTTTGCTAGTCCTGGAAGTCGGATTGACGTGTCAATCAATTCATTAGGAGATGCAACTTCTTTGCGTGGTGGAATATTAGTGATGACATCTCTTTTGGGTGCTGATGGTAATATTTATGCAGTAGCACAAGGAGCGGTAATTGTATCTGGTATGTTCGTTAAAGGACAACATTCTTCTTTTTCAGAAGGTATATCTACAGGTGGGAAAATTGTAAATGGTGCAATTGTTGAGAGAGAGTTGCCAAAAAAATTTAAGGATTCTTCGAATCTTATTTTGCAGTTACGTAATCCAGATTTTTCTACTGCAATACGTATCGCTGATAATATAAATTCTTACTCGTTAAATCGTTTTAGTAAACCAATAGCAGAAGCACATGATGCACGTACGGTTAAAGTCTCTAAGCCTGATAATATTGATTTGACTAGATTAATGTCAGAAGTTGAAATGCTTACTGTCAATACAGACACATCTGCTAAGGTAATTATAAATGAACGAACCGGTACCATTGTGATAGGAGAGAATGTAAGAATTTCTAAGGTTATAGTTAGTTATGGTAATTTAACGGTTCAAATTACTGAAAATCAACAGGTAGTTCAACCAAATGCTTTTACTAATGGAGTAACTACAATACAGGATAATACTAATCTTAATGTATCTAGTACAAGAGGGACTTTTTCTGTAGTTGATGCTCCTGATCTGAATAGTCTCATATCAGGTATGAATAGTATAGGATTAAAGACAGATGGTATTATTTCTATTCTTCAAGGTATTAAAGCAGCGGGTGCTCTTCAATCGGAAATTATAATTCAATGATAATTTTAGCGATTATTTATTATTATAAAAAGCGGTATATATTACCGAATTTTTTGTTGTTACTATTCTTTTTCGTACACGGGATTACTCAACATAGTTATGGAGATTCGTCTATTGTCGATAAAGATATTCGGCAATATTGTACTAATATCATAGATTTAATACGAGAACGTGATTATTTATTTAAGAAAAAAGTATTAGAAGATTTAAAAAAGGATATAGAGAAAAACATAGTCTTATTAGAAAATCGTAAAAACGAATATGATATGTGGTTTAAAAAATATGAGAGTTTTATTAGTTCATATAATAAGAATATTTTAGATATTTACAAAAAAATGGATTCCGAATCTGCCGCTCTTCAGTTAGAGCAGATAGATCCTGATATATCTTCCCACATACTTATGCGTCTTTCTCCTCGTCAGTCTAGTTCTATTATGTCTAAAATGAATGCTAAGTCAGCAACCATAATTACTAATATTGTAGCTAATATGCTTAAATTTAAAAAATCAAAAAGATCTACATGATGTATCGTTATTATTTTGTTATTTTATACAGCTCCTTTTTATTATTTAGTTGTCGAGGTATTTCTGAAATTACTAGTATCCCGCAAATGACTCCAATGGGATCATCTTTAAATAGGAATAATCATATTCTTCCTGGCATTGCTTTTAAAAATCCCCGATTAGTTAAGAAAAGTTATTCTTTATGGAGAGATTCTAATTCTACACTTTTTAAAGATTCGCGAGCTCTTAATGTAGGTGATATTTTAACAGTGGATATAAGAATCGATGACCAAGCTGTTTTTGATAACCAAACAGGGCGTACTAGGAATAATTCTTTGAATAGAAAATTCTCAGGAGGTTTCTCTCTTTTTGGGAAAAAATCACCTGAAATAGGTGGTAATCTCAATTATGATGGTGATAGCTCTTCTTCAGGAAAAGGCTCTATTAGTAGAGCAGAGAAATTAAATCTTTTAATAGCAGCTATCGTTATAGAAATATTAGAAAATGGAAATCTTGTAATTAGTGGCTCGCAAGAAGTACGTGTCAACGACGAAATGAGAAGCCTAAATATAACAGGAATAGTAAGACCTCAAGATGTAGATGCTCATAATAGCGTATCTTATGATAAGATTGCTGAAGCTAGGATTTCTTATGGTGGGAGTGGTCGTAATACGGAATTATTACAGCCTCCTATAGGACATAAGTTATTTGAGAAATTTTCACCTCTTTAGATTCAAACAATTACAAGGATTTTTGATATATGTCACATGATGATGTACACTCTCAATACATTATTAACAATCAATCTCATAACTTTTCCTTTAAATGGTTTGTAGTGTTTACTTTTATTGGAATATTTTGTGGTTGGTTGGGTGGAATTATAATTTTTATTCTTGTTCCTGATAAGGGAAAAGAAAATCCTCTGAGATTAATGCTCAATAATTTTTATAATAATGGTGCACGTTTCCTTCATGTAAATAATACATTTCCTTTAAAAAAGAAACAAATAATTACACTTCAACCAATTATAACTAATTTTGATTCATCACCTAAAAACTGGATAAGATTGGATCTTTCATTGATGTGTAATGATATTCCAGATGAGTTTTTTGTAGAAACTTTGCATCAAGATATAATGGCTTATGTACGCTCTCTTTCTATTAACCAGATAACTGGCCCTCAAGGTTTTCAATATTTTAAGGAAGATATTAAAGAACTTGTAAAATTACGTTCAAATGGTTTTATATCAAATATTATACTCAGGACATTTATAGTCGCATGATTAGATACTTTTTTTTTGGATTATTTTTAATTGCGCCAGAATCAGTGTTTGCTAAATCGTCTTTACATAATATTATTGATATCCCTTCCAATTTATCTGTTTCTACCTGGATTATTAGGACTTTTGGATTATTTACTATTTTATCAATAATTCCGATTCTCCTAATTATGGTTACCTGTTTTCCAAGATTTATTATTGTTTTTTCTATACTTAGAACAGGGATGGGAATGGGTTCTGTCCCTCCTAACCTTGTGATAATTAGCCTTGCACTGTTTATGACTTTTTATGTGATGTCTCCAACTTTAGATCGTTCAATGGAAATGGGTATACAGCCTTTAATGAATAATCAAATTAATGAAACAAAAGCAATTAAGCTTATTGCTGAACCTTTTTGGGTATTTATGAAAAACAATACTAGAGAGAAAGATTTATCCCTTTTTATGGGTATGGCAAATAGTTTAAATAAAAATACTGATATTACACAAAATGATCATATTGAATATAGAATCTTGATTCCTTCTTTTATGATTTCAGAACTTCGACGTAGTTTTGAAATTGGTTTTCTGATTATTTTGCCATTTTTAGTTATTGATATGATTGTTGCTACCATTATTATGGCTATGGGAATGATGATGTTACCTCCTACTTCTGTATCCTTGCCATTGAAAATTATTTTTTTTGTTTTAATTGATGGTTGGAGTCTTTTAGTAGAAAATTTAGTAAGATCTTTTGTTTGATCTAATTATTTTTACTAAATTGCATATACTATTACGATATCTTTTATATATAATTTTTACACAACGTTTAATTATTAATTTACATCAACCTTTGTATTATAGGTAATATTTTTTATGTAATAAATAAAACACTCTAACGGATATCATAAATATCCTTTGAATTTTATAGATTATCTTCATTTTAAGCAAGTATTTCTTTTATTATGAATAATTATAATATTTATTATTCTAGCCATTTCGGAATGGAATCTCTCTCTATTAATTCTTTATAATTCATACGAGGGCGTATGATGTGAAATTGAGAATCTTTTACCATCACTTCAGGAATCAATAGTCTTGAGTTATATGTTCCAGATTGAACTGCTCCATAAGCACCAGTTTTCTCAATGTACAATAGATCTCCTGGTTTAGGTAACGCAATTGTACGATTCAATGCTACAAAATCTCCCGTTTCACATATTGGTCCTACCATATCAGCTTTAATATGTAGGCGTCCTTCTTCTGGATTAACAATATGCTTAATCTCATGGTAAGCATCATAAAGAGTAGGTCGCATAAAGTCATTCATGGCAACATCTAAGATGATAAAGTTTTTATCGGCATTATTTTTTATACTAATTACCTTGGTGACTAATATTCCTGAATCTGCAACTAAAAACCTTCCTGGCTCTAAGATAATTTTACAATTTAAATCTCCTAAATATTGCTGGATAATAGATGAATAATCATAAGGAGAAGGAGTACAATAATTGCTATTATAAGAAATTCCTAATCCACCTCCGACATCTATATGTTGGATATTATGTCCAGTAGATCGGAGTTGTTTTGTGAGATCGCGTAATAATTTAAAAGATTTACAGAAAGATTCAATTTGATCTATTTGACTTCCTATATGCATATCTATTCCAGATATTTTGATTCCTGGAAGATTCTTTGCATAATCATAAAGGTGGTGTATTTGATTAATAGGTATGCCAAATTTATCATCTTTTTTCCCAGTGGATATTTTTCGATGAGTATTTGAATTTATATCTGGGTTGACCCGCAATGCAATAGAAGCTTTTTTCCCTAAAGATACAGCTCTTTGATTCAAAGTTATCAATTCAGATTCTGATTCAACATTAAAACAGTATATTCCTGCATTTAGTGCTAAGTCCATTTCAGCAGTTGTTTTTCCAACTCCTGAAAAAACTATTCTATCTGCTGGAGATGAAGCATTTAATGCGCGTTGTAACTCACCTTCGGACACTATATCTAGTCCAGCTCCTAATTGAACGAGAGTTTTAATTACAGCTTGATTAGAATTTGCTTTTAAGGCATAGCAAATCATCGTATCCATGTTTTTTAGAGCATTAGAAAATATAAGATATTTTTCTTTTATAGTAGCTGTAGAATAACAATAGAAAGGTGTTTGAACAGTATGAGCAATATTTTTTATTGAAACATTTTCTGCATATAACGATCCCTTATAGTATGTAAAAAAATTCATGGATTCACATCCTATGTGAATTATGATTTACTATTGGAGCTGTAGGATCGCTTTTACGGCCACAGCTGTTATATGTAGTACTTAAAATAATATAAGTGCACAAAACACCGAATCTTAATAATGTAAATTGCATATAGCCATCCATAGGTAATTTATAGTTCGTATTATTTCATATTTCAAACATTTTTATGTATATTTGTAATTTTATCTTTCCAATAATAAATTTGTCTCATAACTTCTGTGGGAGAAGTTCCTCCAAAACTTTTACGAACCGATATTGATGACTCAACTGTTAGTACATTATATACATCTGATGTAATAATAGGACTAACTTGTTCTAGCATTTCTAAGGGTAGCTCTGCAAGTTCGCATTGGTTCTTTTCTGCTAAAGAGACAATTCTTCCTGTGATACAATGAGCTTCTCGAAAAGGTAATCCCGCATGACTTACTAACCAATCTGCAAGATCTGTTGCAGTAGAATTATTTATAGAAGCAGCTTCGTGTAAGCGATCCTTGTTTATGGTTAGATCTTCAATCATAGCGCTTATAGCTAATATTGTAATTTGTAATGTTTCTAATGCATCAAAAACTGGTTCTTTATCTTCTTGCATATCCTTAGAATAAGCTAATGGTAGTCCTTTCATTACTGTTAATAGAGATAATAAAGCTCCATTAATTCGTCCCGTTTTAGCACGTACTAATTCTGCTCCGTCTGGATTCCTTTTTTGTGGCATGATGGAAGATCCAGTAGAAAAAGCATCTGAAAATCTGATAAAATTAAACTGTGGTGTTGACCAAATAATCATTT
Organism: Candidatus Liberibacter brunswickensis; assembly: GCF_036858155.1. Classification (NCBI taxonomy): domain Bacteria; kingdom Pseudomonadati; phylum Pseudomonadota; class Alphaproteobacteria; order Hyphomicrobiales; family Rhizobiaceae; genus Liberibacter; species Candidatus Liberibacter brunswickensis. The sequence continues at coordinate 83,841 of NZ_JAAEJX010000004.1, forward strand.
CTTCTGCCAAACGTGACATATGCATAGCGCATATAGCAGAATGTGAAAGGCATTCTAATATAAAATCACGATCTGAAACACTATCAATAGAATTGCGGGTTGGCTCTCTAAAGCCAAGTTCTTTAGCTGTAAAGTGACGATCTATAGGAAAACTTGTGCCAGCTAAAGCTGCCGCTCCTAATGGGCATTCATCGAGTCGTTTAATAGAATCAAGAAATCTTGAAATATCTCGACCAAACATTTCTACGTATGCCATACAATGATGTCCAAAAGTTACGGGTTGTGCTGTCTGTAAATGAGTAAATCCTGGCATAATAGTATCATGATTTTTTTCTGCTTTATTCACAAGTACTTTTAAAAGCCTTGTTAAATCATTTGTGATTTCAATAGTTTTTTCTTTGATCCACAATCTTAAATCTAAAGCTACTTGATCATTTCTTGATCGTGCAGTATGCATCTTGCCTGCAACAGATCCAATCAAAGATGTTAATCTTTCCTCAATATTCATATGAATATCTTCGAGTTCACGTGAGAATACGAATGAGCCATTAACAATTTCAGATCGAATTAATTTCAGTCCGTCTATTATTTTTTTAGATTCTTCTGAAGATATTATACCTTGTTTTTCTAACATGCTGGTATGCACTTCAGATCCTCGTATATCTTGCTCAAAAAGTTTCTTGTCAAATTCGATAGAGACATTTATTTTTTCCATAATCCAGCTAGGACTATTAGAAAATCTTCCTCCCCACATTTTATTGATTTTACTTGATTTTTCTTTTTCGCTCAACAATATTAGGATCTCCATTTAGGCGAATTACGTTAGTGAATCAATTTTTACAAACCTTATACCTTTTTCACCAACACTACATATTTTTTTCTATTTCTGGTAAAATTTTAAAAATATCTCCAACAATAAAATAATCAGAAATTTTGAAAATAGGGGCATTTTCATCTGTATTTATTGATATAATCACTTTAGAATCTTTCATGCCGGATGTATGTTGAATAGCACCTGATATTCCTGCTGCAATATAAAGATCTGGAGATACCGTAACCCCAGTTTGTCCAATTTGCCAGTTGTTAGGAGCAAAACCTGCATTTACTGCATCACGTGTAGCTCCCACGGCTGCTCCTATTTTTTTCGCTAATGGAATAAGTAATTTATGAAAATTTTCCTTAGACCCGAAAGATTTTCCTCCTGATATTATAATTTTTGCAGAGGAGATATTAATTGGTTTAGAAGAAGAATCTTCGTTGATAAAGCGTGTGTTAGTAATATATTTTTCTAGAATTCCAGAAGAAATTTTTTGGATGCAGGCGGTTTTTTTTGTTTTTGGAGCGGGGGAAAAGGATATCGTCCTGATCGTTATAACTTTACGGATATCTTTTGTTTCAACTGTTTGAATAATATTTCCTGAATGTAAGGTTCTTTTAAAAATTTTAGGTGTTATAATTTCAATAACTTCAGATATTTGCATAACATCTAACATTGCAGCAACACGAGGTAATACGTCCCTCCCAATTGCATTAGCTGAGGCTATTATTGTTCTGTAATCTTGTGCAATGGAAATCATAAGATTGCTGATAGGATTGGTAAGCTTATGTTGAAAAACATTGTGCTGCGCGACAATAACTTTAGTAACACCTTGAATTTGCGCTGCTTGTTGTGCAACTTTAGTAACATTATTTCCTATTACTAATACATGAATATCACGACTAATATTATGGGCTGCTGTTACAATTCTTGCGGTTTGTTCTGATAAATCATCTAGATTATAATCTGCCAATAAAAGCGCGGGCATGTCATAATAGTCCATTTTTACTCTTTAATATTGAAATCAATTCTGTGGTAGAATGTAGCCTTTGATTTTTTCTTTCTATTTGTTTCTCTTCAAATTTAAGAATTTTTAGACGGGGTGTCAAATCAATTGCAAAATCAGAAATTTTTTTCTTTTCAAGATTTTTTTTTCGCATTTTAATGATATTTGATAGAGATATATAACGAGGCTCGTTAAGATTTAGATCTACAGTAATAATTGCTGGTAGAGGTATCTCTAAAGTTATAGTTCCAAAGTCTATTTCACGTGTAACTATTGCATGATTATTAGAAACATCTATTTTAGAAACGAAAGTTGCTTGTGGCCATCCTATTAATGCTGCTAACATTTGTCCTGTTTGGCCTGATTCATTGTCGGTGCTTTTTTTTCCAGCAATGACTATTTTAGGGTTTTCCTGTTTTACTATTTCGTGTAAAATTTTGGCTACCGATAATGATTCAAGAACTTCATTGCTTTCAATCAAAATACCTCGATCTGCTCCCATAGCTAAAGCATCTCTAAGAACCTTTTCCACTTTATAAGATCCTATTGAAACGACTACCACCTCATTTGCTATTCCTTTTTCTTTTAATTGCAATGATTCTTCTAATGCGGTTTCGTCAAAAGGGTTCATTGAAATTTTTACATCTTCTTTTTCAATGCCAGATCCATCAGGTGTTATATTTACTTTCGCGTTGTAATCCATAACTCCTTTAATAGGGACGAGTATTTTCATATGTAGTTTCCATTGCGATTAATTTTCTATTAATTTCCATTTGTAATATGTTATCATCATAATCTATTTGTAAACTGGGTCGCTTCTTATTTTCTTTTATAGCAAACATATGTTTTTAAGGTAATAATATTGATTTTTATGAAAAGTTAATTATTTTTTCCTTTATCTTGCTTTGCATTTTAGTGAAAGTTGATGTTTAAGTAAAGTAATGTATGAATAGATCTTTGCAAGTAAAATTGCAGAATGTTTCTTTAATAATTTAAAGAGTAGTATTTTAAAATATGAGTTATAGAATAACAAATTCTTGTGTATGGATTTTATAATTTTTTATGCTAATGAATGGAGCGCTTAAATGCGAGAATGCTTTGGCATCGTCTTTAATATTTTTTATGATGCTTTTGAACATTTTATAGAAGAAGATGGCTGGGCTATGGCTAGTCACATTTCGCTTTCAGCACTATTGTCTGTATTCCCATTTATAGTTTTCTGTGCAAACTTGGCTGGTTTTTTAGGAGCACATCAATTCGTACCAACTGTTATCTATGTTGTTTTTGGTACGTGGCCTGAAGTGATTTCAAAACCTATTACGAACGAAATTTTGCAGGTATTATCAGTTCCAGGCAAGGGATTATTTACAATTTCGGCTTTGGCTGCTGCATGTTTTTCTTCTAATGGTGTTGAGGCGTTGCGAATTTCTCTCAATCGAGCATATCGTGTGGTTGAAATGAGATCTTGGTATATAACTAGAATGATAAGTCTTGTATATGTTTTTTTCGCATCTATCGCACTGATTACAATGAGTTTTTTTTTTGTGGTAATACCCTTAGCATTAGAATATGTTAAAAAATTTTTCCCTTCGGTGGGAAATCTTTTGTTAATAATTTGGAATGGTAGAATATATGCTACGATGTTGGCTTTATTTTTTGGGCTTATTTTAGTCCATCTTTTTTTACCTGCAGCAAAGAGTAAGATTAGGAATATTTTGCCTGGAGTGATTTTTACATGGATAAGTTGGGTAATAGGAGCTGTTTTATTTACACACTACATTATTGCTTTTTCTACTTATTCTGCAATGTATGCAGGATTGGCTTCTATTATGACGTGTTTAGTTTTTCTTTATATGTTAGGTGTATTTTTTATCCTTGGTGCAGAGCTAAACGCTTCTACGATGATATATTATTGGCGGAAAAGAAAATGATTTATAAGTATCATTTTTTTTGAAATGATTTTAGCATTGCTATGCTAGTGATAGATAATATAAAAAAGCTTGAAATTATATTCCACCATACTAAGGATAACTCTAAAATTCGTATGTTTACTTTACTACAGGATGGGATACTTTCTTCCCCTATTTGTGTAAGCAAATCTGTTGTGTTGGTTATTGATTCAATTTTAGAACTATCAGTGCAAATCAGTGTATCTTCCCATATTTTCCACTCAATCCCTATGTGAATTACGCTAATAATTATATTGCAAATCATGAGCAAACAAAGAACTGCTATCAGGTAAAAATTTATGTTATAATTGCGACTATTATTAGATATATTTATTGCTATAGCAACAAGAAATCCAAAGTAATAAATCCTCTGTTCTTGAATGCAAAGATTACAGGGAGAGTATCCTCCGACGTGTTGAATCGTTAAAAAACAAATAATTATTCCTATAATGCTTATCAATATTATTCTTATGAGTACTATATCATTTAATGTAGATAGGAATGATCTAATCATTTCTATTATTCTCCTTAAAAGTTCTCATGATATGTAAGATAATGATTGAGTATTTATTTTTCGTTTTATTATGAAGGATTTTAGATATTATTTTACAAGAATATCAAGTTTGTATAAATTCTACAAAGAAATTAAAAAAAATATATTAAAATACTAATATTAGAAATATATTAGTTAATATCATCTAACTGTATGATTTAACGTCATTTTATCACCCCCGACCCTTACCTTTCTTGTTGGGTTCGGGCTTATTAGATTCTATAGCTTCAGAAATAAGCCTTGAATTTTTGATTCCTAGACGGATACGATCTGCTCCTTTAGTATAAGTTTCTGCTTGTGCTACTGATTTCCAGCCATAAGTGGCCATCAATTCATGAGTAGTTGCTCCATTTTCTGCTGAAATAGTCGCAGAGAATTTACGAACTCCATGAGCTGATTTCTTAATACCTGCTTTTCGTGCTTTTGATCCAAGCCACATACTGAATTGAAGTGCATTCATTGATGCTTG
>NZ_JAAEJX010000005.1:0-85831 GCF_036858155.1 Candidatus Liberibacter brunswickensis
ACAATAGGTGCTGGTATGATTTCTAAAATTCTAGGATAGTACAGTATATATGTAAAATGGAGATGTCTCTAAAAATTGGTTTAGTTTTAAAAAAAAAGAGGAGTATAGCTCAGTTGGTAGAGCGGCGGTCTCCAAAACCGCAGGTCGTGGGTTCGATCCCCGCTGCTCCTGCCAGAAATCTTTCGTGATAGTGGTTTTTATGATTTTTCTGGATCTTTAGCGTTTTCTTCTTGCTTTATATGTTAAGGCATGTTCTAAGATTAATGTGTTTTTCTTTGTTGAGAGTTGATAGATTGGGTATATTGAGTTTTTTCAAGCAAGTTAGAGATGAATATAAGAGGATATTTTGGCCATCTCGAAATGAGGTTTTGGTTTCTGTTATAATTGTTTTGATTATGATATTTATCTCTTCTGTATTTTTTTTAATGGTTGATCAATTAGTAGGGTGGTTTATGCATTCTCTTTTAGGTGTTGGTGAATAATTGTTGAGTAGTAGTGATAAAATGATACCTCGGTGGTATATAATCCAAGTTTATTCTAATTGTGAAAAAAAAACAGTTGAGGCAATTACTGGAAAATTAAAGAGATCTGGATTAGATCACTTGGTTTCGGATATTACCGTTCCTTCTGAAAAGGTAGTTAGTGTTCGTAAGGGTCGTAAAGTTAACTCTGAACGTAGATTTTTCCCTGGATATGTGTTGATTAAGGCGGTTATGACTGATAAGGTATACCGTGCTATCAGAGACACTCCAAAGATTATGGGTTTTCTGGGAACTGGTAAGAGTCCTGCTCCAGTTGCAGATGCCGAGATTGAGTATATAATGAATCAGATAGAAGAAGCTGTTCAAAAGCCGGTTTCTTCTATTGTTTTTGAAATTGGCGAACAAATTTGTGTTTCTGATGGTCCTTTTGCTTCTTTTAATGGTATTGTAAAGGATGTTGATGAAGAAAAATCTCGTCTTAAGGTGGAAGTTTCCATTTTTGGTCGTGCTACTCCAGTAGAGTTAGCTTATAATCAAGTTGATAAAGTAGTTTGATCTTTTGGTTTTTGTATATTTGATTTAGTTGTTGTTTTTGGAAGGTCTATTGATGGCTAAAGTAATTTCTCGTAAGGTTAAATTGCAGATAGAGTCGGGTGCTGCAAAGCCTTCTCCTCCTGTTGGTCCCGTTATTGGTCAGACAGGTATTTCTATTATGGCATTTTGTAAGGCATTTAATGCGGCGACTCAAGATATGGAGAAAGGTATACCTATTCCAACCACTGTCACTTGTTATAAGGATAAGTCTTTTACCTTTACGATGAGTAATCCACCTGTGAGCTTTTTTCTTAAAAAGGAAGCAGGTATTAAATCTGGATCAAAGAATCCTGGAAAAGAGTCTTGTGGAACTATTACCCGTGCTAAGATTAGAAAGATTGCAGAGATTAAAATGCAAGATATGGGTTCTATTGATATCGATGGAGCTATGCGTATGGTTGAAGGTTCGGCTTTTTCAATGGGTATGAGTGTGGTGGATTGATATGGTGTCTAAAATTTCAAAACGTATGCAAAAAATTTATGAAGGTATTGATCGTTCAGCATTGTATGGGTTGAGTGATGCTATTGTTATGCTTAAAGAGCGTGCTATGGCTAAATTTGATGAAACCGTTGAGATAGCAATGAATTTAGGAATTGATCCTCGTCATGCTAATCAAATGGTTAGAGGTGTTGTTACCATGCCTAATGGTACAGGGGTTAACGTTCGTGTTGCTGTATTTGCTAAATCTTCTAAGGCTGATGAAGCTAAAAAAGCAGGTGCCGATATTGTCGGGGATGAAGATCTTTTTGAAATTGTTAAAGGTGGCAAAATAGATTTTGATCGTTGTATTGCGACACCAGATATGATGCCTTTAGTTGGAAGGTTAGGTAGGGTTTTAGGTCCTCGTGGTATTATGCCTAATTTGAGGCTTGGTACTGTGACGACAGATGTTGCTACTGCTGTACGTGAATCTAAAAGTGGTGCGGTTGATTTTCGTTCAGAAAAAGCAGGAATAGTTCATGCGAGGGTAGGGAAGATATCTTTTGATAATAAAAAAATAGAGGAAAATATTTTGGCTTTTATTGGTGCTGTTTTGAAGGCAAAACCTCCTGTTTCAAAAGGTGATTATTTGAAGCGTATTACTTTATCATCTACTATGGGATGTGGTATAAAGGTTGACCTTTCTAGTATCTCTGTTTAATAATCCTTTCTAGTTATTTCTTTTTATGTACCTTATGGTTTTTTGGGGTGTTTTATGGAAATTCGCAAGGTATTGTTTGATTTTTTTAATAAAAATATAAATTATATTTTTAGATATAGAGATATAAAAGATTTTTAAGTATATTTGTCATCGGGAGATGAAAATTGAATAGGATAGAAAAGAGTGCGGAAATTTCTGAGTTGAGCAAGATTTTTTCTTCTTCAAAGTCGGTAGTTGTTGCGCATTATAAAGGAATTAGTGTTGCCCAGATCAAAAATCTTCGAAAGAAGATGCGAGAAGCTGGCGGTGGTGTCAAGGTTGCAAAAAACAGTCTTGTTAAAATTGCTGTTCGTGATACTGAAATCAAGGAAATTTCCAACTTTTTTGTTGGTCAATCCTTAATAGTTTACTCAAATGATCCTGTTATTGCTCCCAAAATTTCTGTGAACTTTTCAAATGATAACAAGCAATTCGTAGTTCTTGGTGGGGTTTTGGAGAATGATGTTCTTTGCGGAGATTCTATTAAGAAGATTGCTTCTTTGCCTGATATTGACGGTATTCGTTCTATAATCATAAGTGCTATTCAGTTTAATGCAACTAGATTAGTTAGGATGCTTAGTGTGCCCCAGGCTAAAGTTATTCGTGCTATTTCTGCTTTTGTTGATAAAAACAAGCAAAATTAGCTCTATTAATTATTAAAAACTAATATCAAAATAAGGGAAATGTGTAGTATGTCTAATATTGAATCAATTGTTGAAAAATTATCTTCTCTCACTCTTATTCAAGCTGCAGAGCTTTCTAAAAGATTGGAAGAAGAATGGGGTGTTTCTGCTTCTGCTCCTGTTGTTGCTGCTGTAGCTCCCGCTGCAGGCGATGCTGATGCTGCTGCTGAAAAGACTGAATTTGAAATTTGTTTAGATGGTTTTGATGCTAAAAGCAAAATCGGTGTTATTAAGGAAGTGCGTGCACTCACTGAATTGGGTCTTAAAGAAGCTAAAGAGCTTGTAGAAAGTGCTCCTAAAACTTTAAAAACAGGTGTTAGTAAGGATGAGGCAGATGAGATTAAGAAAAAACTTGAAGCTGCTGGTGCAACTATAGTTATACGTTAGTTTATAGTATAATTAATCTCTTGATATTGTTTTTCAAGAGGATTGTTTATAAGGAAGATTATGATCTTTTTCTTTTCTGTATTTTATCAAAAATTTTTTATGAGGAGAAACGATGGCTAAGGGCGTTGTGTTCAATGGTCTCAGGCGTGCGCGCAAATTTTTTGGGAAAAATACTGAGATAATTGACATACCTGATCTCATTGAAGTTCAGAGAGCATCTTATGATCAGTTTTTGATGATGGAAACTGCTCCCGAAGATCGTCCTAATGAGGGTTTGCAGGCTGCTTTTAAGTCTGTTTTCCCAATTACGGCTTTTTCTGGTGCTGCGATGCTTGAATTTGTGTCTTATGAATTTGACTCGCCAAAATTTGATGTGGATGATTGTTTGCGGCGCGATTTGACGTATGCTGTGCCATTGAAGATTGTTCTTCGTCTGATTGTTTTTGATGTAGATGAATTTACTGGTGCGAAATCTATCAAAGATATAAAAGAACAGAGTATTTATATGGGCGATATTCCTCTTATGACTAAAGATGGAACGTTTGTAGTTAATGGTACTCAGCGTATAGTAGTTTCTCAGCTACATCGTTCTCCTGGAATACACTTTGATCATGATAAAGGAAGAGCTAGTTTGTCAGGTAAGCTGTTATATGCTTGCCGTATTATTCCTGATCAAGGTCTATGGATGGATATAGAATTTGATTCTAAAGATATTGTTCATGTACGTATAGATAGACGGCGCAAAATTCCTGTGACGTCTTTTTTAATGGCTCTAGGCATGGATGCCGAGGAAATTCTGTCTACGTTCTATCCAAAAATCACTTATTCAAAGAAAAATGATTTTTGGTCTTTTCCTTTTTCTTCTACTAATTTGATGGTTGGTTCAAAGATATGGTCGGATATTTTCGACGTTGAAACTGGTGAAAAAGTTATAGAAAATGGTAAAAAAATAACTGCTAGTTTGTTAAGAAATCTAGAAGAGAAAAAAATTAAGTTGTTAGGAATATCTCATGATTTTTTACGTGGTTTGTATGTGGCGGAAGATGTCGTTAATGAAGAAACTGGAGAGATATATTTTGAAGCTGGTGATGTAATTGATGAAGAAGGCTTAGAAGTAATTTTAAATTGTGGCATTAAGGATATATCTATCCTTCATGTAGATTATACCAGTAATAATTCCTATGTTCGTAATACTTTGGTAGTAGATAAAAATAAAGATCGTAAGGATGCGCTTTTAGATATTTATCGCGTTATGCGTCCAGGTGATGTTTCTACCTTCGCTACCGCAGAATCTATGTTCAATTTTCTTTTCTTTGATACTGATAAATATGACCTTTCGACTGTTGGACGTGTAAAGATGAATATGCGTCTGAATCTTAATGCTCCTAATGATGTGCGCCACATTAGAAAAGAAGATGTTATTGCTATTATCAAGATACTGGTTGATTTGCGTAATGGTAAGGGAAATATTGATGATATAGATAATTTAGGTAATCGCCGAGTTCGTTCTGTTGGTGAAATGTTGAAAAATCAATATCGTCTTGGATTATTGCGTATGGAGCGTTCTATTAAAGAGCGTATTTCATCTGTTGATATTGATTATGTAATGCCTCAAGATCTTATTAATGCTAAGCCTGTTGTTTCTGCTGTTCGTGAATTTTTCTGTTCTTCACAGCTTTCTCAACTAGAAGAACATGTTAATTCTCTATCTCGTATTACACATACTCGTCGTTTATCTGCTTTAGGTCAAGGTGGTGTAGCAAGGGCTAGAGCAGGGGTAGAAATACGAGATGTGCATCCAACGCATTATGGTCGTATTTGTCCTGCAGAAACTTCAGAAGGTCACAATATAGGTTTGGTTAGTTCTCTTACATCTTTTGCTCGTGTTAATTCATATGGTTTTATTGAAACTCCATATCGCAAAGTTTGTGATGGTAAGGTAACTGATGAAGTGGTGTACCTTTCTGCTATGGAAGAAGAAAATCATTATATTGCACAGGCTAGTGCATCTCTTGATGAGAATGGTTCATTTACTGAAGATTTGGTTTTTTGTCGGTGTTCAGGAGAAGAAATTCTTGTCCCTAAAGAAAAAATAGATTTCATAGATGCTTCTCCTAAACAGGTGGTTTCAATAGCGGCTTCTCTTATTCCATTTTTGGAAAATGATGATTCTAATCGTGTTCTCATGGGTTGTAATATGCAGCGTCAAGCTGTTCCTTTATTAAAAGCTGAAGCTCCTTTTGTTGGTACTGGTATGGAATCAACCGTTGCTAAAAGTTCAGGGGCGGCTATTGTTGCGAAACGTGCTGGAATCGTAGAGCAAGTTGATGCGATACGTATAGTAATTCGTGTAACAGAAGAAGATCTGGATCCTTCTGCTTCAGGGGTTGATATTTATCGGTTGATGAAATTTCAGCGCTCCAATCAAAATACTTGTGTTAATCAGCGTCCATTAGTAAAGGTTGGTGACGAGGTTCGTAGAAATGATATTATAGCAGATGGTCCATCTACAGATTTAGGAGATCTTGCTCTTGGTCGTAATATGCTCGTCGCGTTTGTTCCTTGGCATGGATATAACTTTGAAGATTCTATGTTGATATCTGAACGTATGGTTTCTGAAGATGTCTTTACTTCTATTCATATAGAAGAATTTGAAGTTATGGCGCGTGATACTAAATTAGGGCCAGAAGAAATTACTCGTGATATACCTAATATATCCGAAGAAGGACTAAAGAATATTGATGAGTGTGGAATTGTTTGTGTTGGGTCTGAGGTAAATCCTGGTGATATTTTAGTAGGTAAGATAACTCCTAAGGGTGAAAGTCCTATGACTCCTGAAGAAAAGCTTTTAAGGGCTATTTTTGGTGAAAAAGCTATAGATGTACGTGATACATCTTTGCGTGTACCTTCTGGCGTATCAGGTACTGTTGTTGATGTTCGTATTTTTAATAGACATGGTATTGATGAAAATGAGCGTTCTATATCTGTTGATCGAGAACAGATTGATTTGCTTGTTCGAGATAGAGATGATGAACAGGCGATTCTAGATCGTAATATTTATAGTCGTTTAATGGAAGTTTTATGTGGTCAAAAAGCTATTTCCGGACCTAAAGGTTTCAAGGAATTATCTGTTCTCTCAAGCGATCTTATTGTAAGATATCCACGTTCTCAATGGTGGCAATTTGCTGTACAAGATGAGAAAGTACAGAGGAATATTGAGTCCTTAAAAAGTCAATATGAAACTTCTAAATCTACTCTTGAAAGTCGTTTTAAAAATAAGATTGAAAAAGTCCAATGGGGAGATGATATGCCTCCTGGAGTTTTAAGGGTGATTAAGGTGTTCGTTGCTATGAAGCGTCCAATTCAATCAGGTGATAAGATGGCAGGGCGGCATGGTAATAAGGGAATTGTATCTAGAATATTGCCTTGCGAGGATATGCCGTTTCTTGAAGATGGTACTTCTGTAGATATTGTTCTTAATCCTTTAGGTGTTCCTTCTCGTATGAATGTCGGGCAGATTTTTGAGACTCATCTTGGATGGGCGTGTGTTGGACTTGGAAAGAAGATTAAGAGTCTTATAAATGACTATAATGCTAATGGTGATATATTACCGTTACGTAGTTTTTTAGAGAATATTATTGGAAACAGTCCTCATTCTGAGAAGATATCTGATTACGATGATGATTCTGTATTGCGTTTAGCGGAACAATGGAAATCAGGTGTTCCTGTTTCAACTCCTGTTTTTGATGGGGCTGATGAAGAATCTATAAATTCTATGCTTCGTATGGCTGAATTAGATGAAAGTGGTCAATCTGTTCTTTATGATGGTCTTACAGGTGAACCATTTGATAGGCCTGTTACCGTTGGGTACATTTATATGTTGAAGCTTAATCATATGGTTTCAGATAAAGTTTACGCTCGATCTACAGGAAGTTACTCTCTTGTAACGCAACAACCTTTAGGAGGAAAATCTAATAGAGGTGGTCAGCGTTTAGGAGAAATGGAAGTATGGTGTACTCAAGCTTATGGTGCTGCTTATGTTTTACAAGAAATGCTTACAATTAAGTCCGATGACGTTGTAGGTCGTACTAAAGTATATGAATCTATTGTTGCAGGAAATAATACATTTGAAACTGGTATACCTGAGAGTTTCAATGTCTTGGTTAAAGAAATGCAAGCTTTAGGTTTAAGTATTGATTTAGAAAATTCGCACACAAAAAATAGTACAAAATTAGAAAAGATTCCTGATTTAACTAAATATAAATAATAATAGACAAGAAAAGTTTTTTTTTTGAGATATTTTGCCTTTGAATGGGAGAGATAAAATATGCAGCAAGAGGTCATGAGATTTTTTAATCCTTGGACAGATGATAGAGAATTTGATTCCGTCAGGATTTCAATTGCCTCTCCAGCAAAGATTATATCATTGTCTTATGGTGAGATAAAAAAACCTGAGACGATTAACTATCGTACATTTAAACCAGAAAGAGATGGTTTATTTTGTGCACGTATTTTTGGCCCTATTAAAGACTATGAATGTATATGCGGTAAGTATAAGCGCATGAAATATAAGGGAATTATTTGTGAAAAGTGTGGTGTCGAAGTAACCTTGTCTTCTGTTCGAAGAGATCGTATGGCTCACATTCAGCTGGCTTCTCCTGTTGCTCATCCTTGGTTTCTTAAGTCGTTGCCATCTCGTATATCTATGTTACTAGACATGACTTTGAGAGATGTGGAACGAGTGTTATATTTTGAAAGTTATGTTGTCGTTGATCCTGGTCTATCTTCTTTAGAGAAATATCAGATTTTAACAGAAGAGGAATATGTTGATGCAGTAAGTCAATTCGGTCAAGACCAGTTTACTGCTATGATGGGGGCAGATGCAATACGTGAGCTATTAATTTCATTGGATCTTCAGAATTTAGCTATTACTTTGCGTAGTCAATTGAGTAAGTCTTCTTCTATCTTTAGAAGAAAAAAAATAATAAAACGCCTTAAGATTGTTGATAGTTTTCTAGTATCTGGTAATCGTCCTGAATGGATGATTATGACCGTTATACCAGTTCTTCCTCCTGATTTAAGGCCATTGGTGGCTCTTGATTTTGGAAGATTTGCAGCTTCTGATTTGAATGATTTATATCGTCGAGTAATTGGTAGAAATAATCGATTGATGAGATTGAAAAGTTTGCATGCTCCAGAAATTATTGTTCGCAATGAGAAAAGAATGCTTCAAGAATCTGTTGATGCTTTATTTGATAATAAGCGTCATAAACGTGTAGCAACTGGTGCTAACAGACGTCCTTTGAAGTCTTTATCTGATATGTTGAAAGGTAAACAGGGGCGTTTTAGAACAAATCTTCTTGGGAAAAGGGTGGATTATTCTGGTCGTAGTGTTATTGTGGCGGGTCCAGAGTTACTTTTGCATCAGTGCGGTCTTCCTAAGTTAATGGCGCTTGAATTGTTTAAGCCTTTCTTATATGCGCAATTAGAAAAAAAAGGTTACGTTTCTACGGTTAAGCAAGCTAAAAAGTTTGTTGAAAAAGAAAGACCTGAAGTTTGGGATGTGCTAGATGAAGTGGTTCACCAGCATGTTGTATTGCTTAATCGTGCACCAAGTTTGCATCGTTTGAGTATGCAGGCTTTTGAGCCTAAAATTATAAGTGGAAAAGCTATTCAGCTTCACCCTTTAGTATGTGCAGGGTATAATGCTGACTTTGATGGAGATCAAATGGCTGTTTATGTCGTCATTTCTCCTGAAGCTCAGTTGGAAGCACGAGTTTTGATGTTATCTACTAACAACCTATTGCATCCAGCAAGTGGAGTACCAGTTGTAGTTCCTTCTCAAGATATGGTGTTAGGTCTTTATTATCTGTCTATTGTTCATGAGAATGATCCAGGTGAAGGAATGATCTTTTCCGATATAAGTGAAGTATATCATGCTCTTGAAAATAAAATAGTAACTTTGCATTCTAAAATTCGCGGAAGATATAAGAATGTTGACGAAAATGGAAATTTTGTTTCGAAAGTTTATGATACAACTCCAGGACGTATGATTATAGGTGAAATATTACCTCGTCATCACAATATTTCATTCGATATTTGCAATAGGGAAATGATTAAGAAAAATATTTCATCTATGGTAGATACTATTTATCGTCATTGTGGACAAAAGAGTACAGTTTCTTTCTGTGATGATCTTATGCGTTTAGGGTTCCGTTATGCGTGTTCTTCTGGAATTTCATTTGGTAAAGATGACATAATAGTTCCAGAATCGAAGGAAAGTATTATTGCCAAAGCTGATGAAATGGTGAAGGAATATGAGAATCAATATAACGACGGATTAATTACACGCGGAGAGAAATATAATAAAGTTGTCGATTTGTGGGGTAAGACAACTGATAAAGTTACTGAAGAAATGATGGCTCGTATTAAACAAGTTGAATTTGATCCAGAAACTGGTCGGCAGAAGAAGATGAATTCTATATTTATGATGTCCCATTCTGGTGCTCGTAGTTCTATACATCAGATGCGTCAGCTTGGTGGAATGAGAGGTTTGATAGCCAAGCCATCAGGGGAAATTATTGAATCTCCTATTCGTTCTCACTTTAAGGGTGGTCTTTATGGATTTGAATTTTTCCAATCTTGTGTTGGTGGTCGTAAGGGATTGCTTGATGTTGTTATGAGAACTGCTAGTTCTGGTTATTTAAGTCGTAGACTTGTAGATGTTGCCCAGAATTGCATTGTAAATCAATTTGATTGTAATACTAAAAAAGGTTTGACTATTACGCATATAATGGATTCGGGACAGGTGGTTTATTCTCTGGGAAGTAGAATTTTAGGGCGTACATCTCTTGATGATATTGTGAATCCAGTTACAGATAAATGCATTATAAGTGCTGGAAATATTATACTTGAATCACATGTCAGTGAGATTGAAAAATGTGGTATCCGTGCTGTGAGAATTCGTTCTGCGTTAACCTGTGAATCTAGTAAAGGAGTTTGTTCTCTTTGTTATGGTCGTGATCTTGCTAGAGGAACTCTTGTTAACGTAGGAGAAGCTGTTGGTGTTATTGCAGCTCAATCAATCGGCGAACCTGGAACACAGTTGACAATGCGTACCTTCCACCTTGGAGGTGCGGTGACAGTTATGGATCAATCTTTTCTTGAATCTTCCTGTGAAGGTACTGTTAAGATAAAAAATCGTAGTGTTTGTCGTAACTCTACAAATGACCTAATTTCAATGGGACGTAATACAACACTTCAAATTTTAGATACATCTGGAAAAGAACAATATTCACATCGTATTATGTACGGTGCTAAATTATTCGTTGATGATGGTGATGTGATAAAATGTGGACAGCGCATTTCTGAATGGGATCCTCATACTTTCCCTATGATAACAGAAGTTTCTGGAACAGTAGGATTCGAAGATCTTGTTGATGGTGTTTCTGTTATAGAAAGTATTGGTGAATCTACTGGTATTGCTAAACGAAAAGTTATTGATTGGCGATTTACAAGTAAAGGTCAGAATTTGAAACCTGCCATAGTTGTTAAAGACGACAATGGCAATGTTTTAAAATTTGCTCGTGGAACAGAAGCTCGTTGGTTTTTGCCTGTAGACGCTATTCTATCAGTTTCTCCCGGACATAAAGTCTCTATGGGGGATGTTCTAGCTCGTTGGCCAATATCTAGTGCAAAGACGAAAGATATTACAAGTGGATTGCCTCGAGTTGCTGAACTTTTTGAGGCTCGTCGTCCAAAAAATCACGCTATATTAGCAGAAATTAGTGGAACTATCAGAATAAAAAGAAATTATAAGAATAAATCTCGTGTATTAATTGAACCTTTTGAAGAAGGTATAGAGCCTGTTGAATACTTTATTCCAAAGAATAAACACTTTTATTTACAAGATGGAGATCACGTTGAAAAAGGTGATTATATTCTTGATGGTAATCCTGTTCCTCATGATATATTAAGAATTAAGGGAGTAGAAGAATTGGCATCTTACCTAATTAACGAGGTACAGGAAGTTTATCTTCTTGAAGGTGTTGTAATTAATGATAAGCATGTAGAAGTTGTCCTACGTCAGATGTTACAAAAAGTTGAAATTACTGATCCAGCTGATACTGAGTATATATTGGGCGATAATGTTGATCGCATTGAAATAGAAGAATTAAATAGAACTCTTGTACAACAAGGAAAGAAAGAGGTTTCATTTTCTCCTATTCTTCAAGGTATTACTAAAGCTTCTCTGCAAACCAAGTCATTTATATCAGCTGCTTCATTTCAAGAGACAACGAAAGTTCTTACAGAAGCAGCTATTGCTGGTAAAGTAGATATGTTAGAAGGGCTTAAAGAAAATGTTATTGTGGGTCGTCTCATTCCTGCGGGAACAGGAGCTATTTTGCACGAGAAACGTCGTATTGCCATGCATAGAGATCAAATGATTCTAAAAGAAAGATCTAGTTCTTCGCAGGATAAAAATTTTAAAGATACAATTATTCAAGGAGTATTACCTGAACAATAAAATATGTATATAGTATGTAATCTTTATTTCTATAAGTTTACAAATAATCTATTTAATAATAAATTAGCTAAAATATTTGTTAATAACAAAGATATCAAAGATTAAATTTACTGTTATATTATAATTATAGGTTTATTAGTTAATCTTTGTACTTATCTAATAATTATAAGAGTCATATAAGTTATGAATAGTATCTTTGTTTTATAAAGCTAGGTATTGTTATTAAGAATATTAAAAAAACTTTGTTTTAAAGATAATAAAGTTACAATATTATTGTTTATACAATAGATGAGCTGGTAATAGATTAATTACTATCGCTATGCGATTAACATAAATAACTTTCTTGATATAGAGAATATATTTATTAAATTTATGACTAGTATTTTATAGTTCTAATATTTATCAATGATCGTCATTCATCTAGACATGTTTGTTTTAAAATAATTATTGATTGATTTGATAATTTTTCTTATAAACATGGTATATTTTGAAAGAATATTATAAAGATTTTTTTATTTTTTAATTTATTTTTTGGACTAAAAAAGGTATACTATAAAATGGTTGTTGGATATAGAAAGTATCTTACTGCAGTTTTATTTTTTTATGATATTCCCCTGTGAGATATATTGTGAAATATTTTCCTATAGTATCTGTCTTCATGATTGGTGAAAGATTATCTCTCGTAAAAAATCTTCCTGCATAAATTAATTGATAGCTGCGTTTACATTGTTTTTTTAGAATTTTCTGTCAATTTTCTATTCATGGCAAGATGAAATTATATTTTTTATTACTTTACACGGAAAGGGTTATATTATTTTAAATAATATCTCATTTTTATTGATAATTTTTTGGTGACTTCAGTTTTCTTAGTTAATACTAGGGATTATTATAATAAAAAGTTAGCAGATGTGTTGTGCTTCGATATGTTTTTTAGCAATAGATGAGAAAATTTATAAGTTATTATGTATTTGGAAAATTTTTTATGATAGGTGATCGTTAAAATTAGAAATATGTATACTTGATAAGATATCATTAAATTATTATTAGTTGCATATTCTTATTGAATGTTTGAAATTTGAAAAAAGGATTATAAGTTATGGAAAATAAATCGTCAAAAGAAACAAAAAATCCTCAATTTCAAGAAGAAGATGATTTATTTAAACAAGCTCTTGCGTATCATCAATATCCAACTCCAGGAAAATTGGCAATTAGTGCAACGAAAAAACTATTTACCCAAAGTGATCTTTCGTTGGCTTATTCTCCAGGTGTTGCAGCCCCTTGTATGGTTATTGCTGAAGATCCGGATAAAGCAAACATTTATACTAATCGTTCCAATCTTGTAGCGGTCATTTCAAATGGTTCAGCTGTTTTAGGATTAGGAAATATTGGTCCTTTAGCTTCTAAGCCTGTTATGGAAGGAAAGGCAGTATTATTTAAGAAATTTGCAGGAATTGATGTATTCGATATAGAGATCGATGCAAAAGATGTTAATACGATGGTTTCAACTATTATGGCATTGGAACCAACATTCGGAGGTATTAACTTAGAAGATATTAAATCTCCTGAATGTTTTGAAGTAGAAAGAATCTTATTAGAAAAGCTAAAAATACCTTGTTTGCATGATGATCAACATGGAACGGCTGTTACTGTTACTGCTGCAGTGTTAAATGCGATGAAATTAGTAAATAAAGAATTTAGTGATATTAAAATTGTCACCTTAGGAGCAGGAGCAGCTGCATTAGCTTGCTTGAATCTATTGGTAACAATGGGAGTAAAACGAGAAAATATTTGGATTCATGATCTAGAAGGTCTAGTTTATAAAGGGCGTAAGAAAAAGATAGATAAATGGAAATCTGTTTATGCTCAGGACAGTGGTCCAAAGAAATTGGCTGAGACAATGCGAGATGCTGATGTTTTCCTTGGATTGTCTGTTGCTGGTGCTCTTGATGCTGACGTTTTACAATATATGGCTAAAAATCCATTGATTATGCCTTTAGCCAATCCAATTCCAGAAATTATGCCTGATGAGGTTAAAAAGATTAGGCCAGATGCAATGATTTGTACAGGTCGTTCCGATTTTTCTAATCAAGTCAATAATGTCCTTTGTTTTCCTTATATTTTTAGAGGAGCATTAGACTGTAGAGCAACCACTATCAATGAAGAAATGAAGGTAGCAGCAGCACGTGCTATGGCAACTTTAGTTCGTGATGTTCCTCCTGATGCTGCTTTTGATGATTTTGAAAAAGAAAATCATGTTTTCGGATCTAATTATCTTATTCCATCTCCTTTCGATCCTAATTTAATTTTATACATTGCTCCTGCAGTTGCTAAGGCTGCAGAAGAATCAGGAGTTGCTGCTGCTCCTATAAAAGATTATGAATCTTATATTAATTCCTTGAAACAATTTTTGTTTCCAGGAAGAATGTTGATGAAAAAGTTTTTTTCTATTGCAAAGAATTGTGAATTAAAGCGTGTTGTATTTTCTGCAGGTGAAAATGAATTAGTTTTGCGATCTGCACAAGTATTGATAAAAGAGAGTATAGCTAGACCAGTTCTTGTTGGTTCTTCTACTACTATTGAAAATAATATTAATTCTTATGGTTTGCAAATTATTGCAAAAAAGGACTTTGACATCATTGATCCTAATAATGAAAAATCTCTTAAAGAATATGTAGATTTATATTGTTCATTAAACAGAGAAAAAGATATATCTTCCAATTCTACATATAAAACTATTTGTTCCAATAATATGATTTTAAGTCTTCTATCTCTTAAAAAAGGAGAAGCAGATGTGATGATTGGAATAGATCAGTCTGATAATAATAGATATGCAAGTCATTTGACAGATATTAATAATATTATAGGAAAAAGATCTGGTATTAGTAATTATTCATCAATGAGTATTTTTATTATACAAGATAATTTCTTCTTCATTATTGATACTCATGTTTCAATTAAACCATCTTCAACAGAAATAGCAGATAATACTCTATTAGCAGATCAAGCAATACGTTCTATGGGAATGAAGCCGCAAGTTTATGTATTATCTAATTCTGAAAATGGATCAAGTAATACAATAAGTTCGTTAAAAGTAAGAGAATCTTTTGAAAAGATAAGTAAACTTTTTAAAGAATCACAAATTGATTCCGTAATACGAGAAAAAATTCATTTTTCTGAAATTTTCTCTGATCAGTATATTAAAAATTCATCTAGTTCGCAAAGGTATCATTTGTTAGTTTGTCCTAATATTGATTTTGCAAATATTTTATTTGAAATGGTAAAATCAATTCCAAACGTATCTTATATCGGAATAGTCCTATTAGGTCCTTCATTACCAGTTAATGTTTTACCTTCTTCTGTAGATATGAGGGAAATTATTGATAATGTTGTATTAGCAATTTCTTGTAATAAAAGTGATAACGCAAAAGTTTAATTATAAATTTTATTATTACAGTTAAGAGACTTTGATTTTATGATTTTGAATAGTGTTAGATAAATTTTGTTTAGATTTTTTTGTAAATTTATAAGTTGGTATTTGTTCAATATGATAGTTTAGAAAAAAATATAGATTTTTTTAGATCATATAAAAAGATAGCACTATAAAATATACACTTTTCTTGTTACTATCGTAGGTTTACTTTTCCTGAAATTAACAATAAGATATTCACTTATTTATATTTAGGATTACATATTTTCAACTTCATCAATCATTTTTTCAACTGATGTTAATCCCCTTTCCCAAAAATTTGGATCAGCAAGATTAATATTTAAAGGAAGCAATAGTTCTGAATAATGTTTTGAATTCCCTGCACGTAGAATATTAATATATTTCTCCTGAAAGTTGCTGATGGAATTGCTTTTGTATATATCGTACAGTGAATTGACGAGACAATTACCAAAAGCATATGAATATACGTAAAAAGGAGACGCAAAGAAATGAGGAATCATCATCCAAAAATAACCATAGTCTTCATCTAAATCAAAAGCAGGGCCAAGAGATTCCTTTTGGGTTTCAATCCATATTTGATTTATTCTATGATCAGGAATATTTCCCTTAGATCTACGTTCCTTATGTAATTTAAGCTCAAAGTCATAGAAGGAAATTTGTCGGATAATGGAATTCATTGAATCTTCAATTTTATTAGCTATTAAGATTTTACGTTCTTTTTTATTGGAAGTTGATTTTATTAAATAATCAAAAGCTAAAGTTTCACCAAAAATAGAAGCTGTTTCCGATAACGTCAGTGAAGGAGTAGACATTAGCATTTCTTGTGATTCCGATGAAAGGACTTGATGAATACCATGTCCTAGTTCATGAGCAAGTGTTGTAATATCTAGCCTTTTGCCTGTAAAGTTCAATAAAATATAAGGATGAACCGAAGGTATTGTAGGATGTGCAAAAGATCCTGATTGTTTACCATGATATTGAGCGGCATCAATCCAATGATTAGTGAAAAATTTTTCTGCAATTTTAGACATTTGAGGAGAAAAATCATGATAAGCTTTAAGAACTATATCCTTTGCTTCTTCAAAAGAAAAAATATCTTTCGGTGTCCCTGGTATGGGAGGAGCAACACGATCCCAAAAATACATATGATCTAATTTTAACCATTTTTTCTTTAAAGAAAAATATCTATGTGATGTATTTTGATAATTACTTTTGACAGTTTTTACTAAAGATTCTATTATGCTTGGCTCTACGTCATTGGCTAGGTGACAACTGTCAGAAATTTTTTCATATTTTCTCCAATTATCCTGAATTTGTTCATTGTGTATCAGAGTATTAATAATAAAAGAAAAAATATTACTACTTTTCTTGAAAGTATCAGACATCGCTTGAGTAGATGACTGACGAACTCTTCTATTATGATGGAGAATTAATGGATATGCTTCTGACACTGTCATTTCTTTATTATTTACTTTGAATCGAAGAGAATCGAAAGTTTCGGAGAAAAAACGAGTGAGTGCTTTTTTACCTATTTGATCAGTATCGGAAAACAGGCATTCAAGTTCATTGGACAATGAATGTTTCTTAGTTTTTCTTGTAATTCTTATCCAAGAAGAATATTTGAGTGCTAACGAATCTTGGGAATAGCATTTTTTTAAAATATCATCATCTAAACGGTTGATTTCTAATTTAAAAAACATGACTGTTTTTTTAAATTCGCTGATCTTTTCTTCTATATTTTGATAAAATCTACGTATTTTATCATCTGATAATCCGCAACTGTATAATAAAAATGCATATGAATATATACGTTCTGTTAATTCTATAATTTTCTCATACTCAGCAATAGCTGCTCCTAATCCATTACACCGTTTATTACTGGTAGCATTTTTTAAATTATCTTTCCATCGTGTTTTAAAAGCTAAGCTTTCATTTTTAATTAGTTCAAGATCACGCAAAATTTCTTTACTATCTATGGATGGATAAAGATCTTTTAAGTTCCAACGAGGAAGATTTCCTATATTTTGTTTAGAACTTATTTTTGTATTAGCATTAAAAAGAATTCTAGATGAGAATAAATTTGTAAAATTTGCATAATTAAAATATTTTTGAGACATTTTTTATAGATACCCCTTTTAAAATAATAAACTAAATTTTGTTTAAATGTAATAAAAATTCCTTAAACTTAATGATGGGTAAAAACTCTTCTTATTTATGAAATAATTTTCGTAAAATTAGAATTATAAATCAAATAATTTTTTCAGCTCTAATCGTTAATCTGTCTTGCATTGTTGTTTTACTTTAATATGAAGGAAAAGCGAAAAAAATGCCTAGGGAAAAGAGCATAAATTGTCGCAAAGATATTTTAATTATAAATAAAGATTATGAGCAAAGTAATTTTATAGAAGATCATTTAAAATCATATGGATGTAATGTTTTTATTGTAGATAATTTTGATTCATTGATATGTAATAAAATACAAGCAAATGTAGTTTTTATAAATCTTATGCAATTTAAAGACGATAAAACTAATATTTTAAAGAACATTGCAGAAAAAATTCCAACTGTTCCTATAATTGTGCAAATGAGAAAAGAAGATCTGAAAGTTGTACTATATTTTCTACGTGATAGGGTTTTTAAGTTTTTTTTGAATATAGTTTTAGAAAGTCAAATTTGTGATTCTATTTTATCTATTTTAGAAAAAAATTTATTGTCTAAGCATTTAGTAGAAGATTTAACTTTGAATTCTTTCATCACAGCTAGTCCTCAAATGAATCAGGTATTGGATTTAGCTTGGAAAGCAGTAGGTTGTTCGAATCCATTGATCATAGAAGGTGAATTTGGGGTCGGGAAAACAAGATTAGCAAATTCTATTCATGCATCTGGAGAGCGTGCTTTGTTTCCTTTTGTGATTTTGAATTGTAGAATTATTGATCAGGATAGAATTGAACAAGTTTTATTTGGTGACGTGGATCTAAACAATAAAAATAATACGCAATATCTTGGAAAATTTATAGAAGCGAATGGAGGTACTATTGTATTAGAAGAATCAGCTAAACTGCCTATTAGAGTACAAGGAAGAATTAGTAATTTCATTGAAACAGGCAAAATAGAATTTTTTGATTCTCGAAATACTATAAGTTTAGACGTTCGTCTTATTTTCATTGCAGAGAAAAATTTGCTTCAAGAAAATAATAATAATTTTAGTAAAGATCTCTATTATAAAATTAGTAATTTTGTTATCAAGATTCCTGCATTGCGTGATCGTATTCTTGATATTCCATTATTGGTACGCTTCTTTTTGGAACTTTTTAGCAAGAAAAATAATATCAATAGAATCGATATTTCGGAGGAAGCTTTATCTATATTAACTGATTATAAATGGCCTGATAATGTAGAAGAGCTTAAAAATATTATATTAAGATCTTTGATTGGTCTTGAGAAAAATCAGATTACAGCAGATCATTTTTTGTATTTGTCTAAGAACAAAGAACAAAATATTCCTTCAATAAAATTAGATGATTGTTATACGAGGAATAAAAATAGAGATATTATAGTAGAACATGATAATTTAAGTAATGTTCAAAATAGTATTGTTGCTATTAGAAAAGATGGAGAAATACGTCGTTTATCTGATGTTGAAAAGGATATGATTATATTAGCAATAGAATTATATCAGTCACAGATGAGCGAGATTGCGAGAAGACTTGGCATAGGGCGTTCTACTCTTTATCGTAAGATTAAAGAATATAATATTGAAGTTAATAGTGTTTAAGGAGATGATATTTTATTGATTTAATCATTAGCTGTACTTTATTATCTTTAATGTAATCTAATGGCTTTGTGTTTTGAATATTTATTATCTTTGGTATGTATTTAAAATATTGTTGTCATAATAGATTAATATTTTATCTATTACGCAGTTTTATATTTATCATCTTAAATAAATAGTAAATATAAAAAATAAATTATCTGATTATTTTTTAGAGATATAACTTTTATTTGTAATTAATTAAAAAATAAACACTTCAAAAAATGTTTTTCTTTTAATATATTTTACTTTAATTATTATATTAGACATAAAAAAAATTAGAAGGAAATATATGTAATATCAGTAAAATTATTCAGGAATAATCAATAATCTTTTTATATCTTAATTTTATTAATATGAGTTAAGTGCTACAAATCATTTTTTATTCACGGTTATTATATAAAAATATCTTTCTATATTATTTTAAGGAATTTTCGGTATAATTAAAGGTTTGTGATATAACTATATTATAATTTAATTAAATATGTTTTTTATGATGAAATCAGAGATTATTATTGACTACTTATCTCGTTCAATAAAAAATTTTAGTATATATACAGTTATTAATCGAATAAAAATATAAAAGTACTGTGTTATAGATTGTTTTTAAATAAAACAGGAAGTTTTTTTCGAGAATGAGAAATTTTTTTGTGTTAGACAAAATATTATCTGTTGCCGATAGAGAGATTATTTTGCGTCTTATAAAAGATAATATTCATAAGCATGCAAGATGGTATTCTATTTCTATTATCGCAATGATAATTGTTTCTGTAATGACATCATGCAGTGCATGGATTATGCGTGATGTAATGAATGCTATGGTTATATCAAATGATATTTTCCGTATTATTATAGTTTCTAGTACTGTGGCAGGTATATTCATTGTAAAAGGTATAGCTTCTTTTGTGCAAAATTACTATCTAAGTTGCGCAGGTAACTCTATTATTGCAGAACAGCAAAAGAAAATATATCATCGCCTTCTTCAATATGGAATGGATTTTTACGATAGTAATCAATCTTCGGATTTACAGGTACGCTTCATCCATGCCACGCAATCAGTAAGAGTGGTTATTGATATATTGATAACTTCTTTTCTTCGTGATTTTTTATCACTTGTCGGCTTGGTAGTGGTTATGTTCTTACAAGAGCCAACATTATCTTTATGTACTATTGTTATAGGTCCTATTTGTATTTTAGGTGTTCGTATTCTCATTAAAAAAGTGCGTCATATTATGGAACAAGGAATGGCTGCTACTGCTCATATTATTCAAAATTTACAAGAGACTGTTATAGGTATTCGGATTGTGAAATCTTTTGCAATGGAAGAAGTCATGAATCATAGCATGTGTGACATGATAAAGACAGTTGAAGATCGTTTGAATAAGGTTGCTAAAATAGAATCTTCTACGAGTCCAATTATGGAAACTATTTCAGGATTATCTATAGCAGGAATTATTCTTTTTTCTGCTTTTCTAGTTTCTAAAAAAGGAACTAGTAATGCTGGTGAAATAATGTCTTTTATTACTGCTTTGCTTATGGCATATGAACCGGCAAAACGTATTGCACGCACTAGAATTACTCTAGAAGGGGGAATGGTTGGAGTACGTTGCATGTTCTCTATTCTTGACCATCCTATTACTATTGAGGAAAGTCCTAATGCAGTAGACTTGCATGTTGAAAAAGGCAATGTTGTATTTCGTGATGTCTGTTTTTCATATAATCTTGGACAACCAGTGCTATCTGGGATAAATCTTTGCTTTCAATCGGAAAAAATGACAGCTTTAGTAGGGGCTTCAGGTAGTGGAAAATCGACGATTATTAACCTGTTAATGCGTATGTATGATCCATCTTCTGGATCAATTGAGATTGATGGTGTTAATGTTCGAGATATTACTTTTGCTTCTTTACGAAAATGTATATCATATGTTGGACAGGATGTTTTTTTATTCTCTAATACAGTGAGATATAATATTCTTGTGGGACGTCCAACGGCTACAGAAGAAGAAATGATTGAAATTGCTAAGTCTGCTAATGCTCATGAATTTATTACTTGTTTGCCTCAAGGTTATGATACCCCTGTGGGGGAAAATGGTAATAATCTATCTGGGGGACAGAAGCAGCGTATAGCAATTGCACGTGCTATGTTAAGAAATAGCCAGATTCTTGTCTTAGATGAGGCTACTAGTGCTTTGGATACTTATACTGAAAATCTTATTCGCCAAGCTCTTTCTCGTTTAATGAAAGGGCGCACCACAATTGTTATTGCTCATAGGATGTCAACAATTACCGAAGCTGATTATATTATTTTTATAGAGGATGGAAAAGTATCTGAGATGGGAGATCAAAAATATCTATTACAGAAAAAAGATGGTAGTTTATATAAAAAGATGTATGCATCACAGGTTCTTGCAAGAATATCATGATATAATTTTAAGAAGATAAAATATATCAATTTATATATTATTATTAATTCAAAGTTAAGTCATTGATATTCTAGCTTTTTTACCTTATTATCCGCACCTTGTTTGATTGGGTTCGTGGTTATTTGAAGAAGAAATCACCTTAGAAGCATTGATCCTAAACGCATTCTATCAACTCCATGAGTATATCTTTCAGCTTATTATATGCTACTGATTTCCACCTAAATAAATACATCTATGTTTCCAGTTTTTAATGCTTTTGATGTAAACCATATACTGAATTGACTAGCATTCATTATGGCTTTTTCTCTAACTCCCAAGGATATCCTGCAGAGGTGATAAAATATTTGAGGGCGATTGAACGTCTTATCGTGGACTCAGATCCACAATTCGCTAGTCATGATCTTGGAATATGTCGTGCAACACTGGAAAAACAGTTATCCGCAATATCACAGATAAAGCTGGAGAACCTGTCTTTCCTGTGCCCGAAGGATAATCTTAAATCCAAAATAGATTATTTGAGAGAAAAAACTTTCCTTCTATGATCAGCCAAAAACGGCAAAATAAGTAAATTATTTTGAATATTAAAGTTGAACATTTCAATATTCATCTTCCATGGCTTTTTCTACACGTACTTCATCCTCTTCTTGTTTTCTTATAGCCCATTCAACAGCCCGTTTTTGTTTAAATTTAGAAGAAATCTCATCTAGTAATTTATCAACTGTATATTTTAACATGGTCAGTCAGAACTTTTTTCAATTCTGAATAGTTAATAGTTGTTAGAGTATCTCTAGAATGCAAGATAATATCAGTATATCCTTTGAATTTCTTAGACGATTCAACTAGATCACACCTACATTCATCCTCATTAGTGGGATCAATCCTTTTTTGACCTCTTAGCTAATTCCATTCATCCCGTGACTCAATATCATCCATCCAATGTTGTTGTACTTTTCCCATTATCCTATATATAGTTTTTATCATGGCAGGAGCAATGGGATTCGAATCCACGACCTACGGGTTTTGGAAACCGTCGCTTTACCAATTAAGCTATACTCCCCCTATACTAAACATTAGTCTTTGTCATATTTAATCTTTTTCGCTATTTTAGCTATCTCTCTTTGTAACTCTATGCCTTCATTTACAGTGAGATTACAAATCCCATCACGGATATCATCCACTGATAGTTTCTTCTCTTTATTAATTAATTCACAACTGGCTAATGAGCCACTAGAGATCAATGTCGATGCAATTAATAATTTTTTAATGTTCATTATTTTGCCTCCATAGTTTGTTTTTCCCTTCTTTCTACTATGAAATTGCATATGTAATCAGCCCTTAACATATAAAAAGCGTTAGTTTTCAACCTTTAGCTGTTGCTATTAATTAAGTAGGAAGCAAGGGTTCAACCATGTCCAATACAAACAACATATCTATAATTGATGTGTGTTCATTTTCTAACAAACGATAGGATTTTTACCGTCTCTTCAATTGCTTCAAAAACACTTTCCTTTTGAATCCAAAAATATATTACGGATTTAATTCGCTATTTAACGTTTTTCTTCCTCATTCATGAAGGGAAACAGAGCAAGTAATTTCTCTAAAGGTTTAGAGTAACTCCGCATGATATGTCGCATAGCTTAAATGTGGAAACCATTACTTATTTTCTTAGGTTTTCACTTCAATTTTTCCCCTGCTCAAAACTTCCTTATAAAATTCATGATCTACTGAAAATTAAGAAAATCCGAGAAGGGGTTGTGCTCAAACTCATCATGAAGATTTGAAGTTTGATTAGCGAGAGTATGTAAGAATAAATGTTTCTAGTCAATACTAAAAAAAACATTTATTTTTAAATTATTTTATAAAAAGAGGGTGATAAACTTTACTAAATCTTTGATTTAAGTTATAAAATATGTATGGAAGAAGTTATGAAAAACAGCCCAGATTGGATAAAAATAGGAAGTAGATTTAAGCAGTTTAGAGAATCCCTGCGGTTAAGCCGAGATCAGATGGGGGAACTAGCTAATCAACTACGAAACGCTATTAGTAATTTCGAACTAGGCTATACACCAGCTAGTACTAACTACGCTCTGTTCTTGCGTAACGAATTTGGTGCGTCTTTCGATTGGCTATATGACGGTTTTGAAACCCTAATATATGAAAAAGACAAAATTAAAAAAAGCTCTTTAGATGCTAAATCTATAGGATCTAGACTAAAAGAATCCCGTAAAGAGTTGGGATTAACTCAAAAAGAATTTGGGTCTTTGATAGGATTGACACATGCGGGGATAAGTAACATGGAAAACGGGCACTGTAAGCCTGAAATTAAAACCGCCCTTAAAATCAAAAGAGCTTTAAACAAACCTTTAGATTGGATCTATTTTGGTGATGAGTGTATCACACCTAAAAAAAGAGGGATCAATAAACCTACAATTGAACAGAAACCTTATATACCCCTAAAACAAGTTAGAAAAGAGCTGAAAGAGAAAGTTATGTCTTATGTTAAAAACCTAGATACTAACGAACTTTCGCTATTAGCCACTCGGTTACGAATGGAAAACAAAGATAAGACTGCTCACACAACACAATCTAATAAAACCATTCTATAGAATATTTCTATTTTATATCCATTTTAATATTCTTAGAAATCATATTTAAACGAGGTGGATAATTTAGCACGTGATGTCCTTCGCATAATAGACTTAAGTTTGGATTATAGCATGGATCTCTTTCTATGATATTTTTCCAACGTTTTTTTAAGTATACACATGCATTTTGAAACGCAATCATTTTTTCTATTGTTTCATGATCATTTTTTCTTGTACGAGATTCTTCATGGTACAAGTCTGCATGTGGAGTCCAAACATTTCTATAACCATGTTCGAGTACTCTCAAGCAAAGATCTACATCACTGAATACAGTAGGAGCGTTTTCTTCGTCAAATCCACCTACTTGTGTAAAGCATTTTTTACTTATAACCATACAAGCACCCGTGACGGCAGAAACTGAATGTGTACAGTGCATTGCAAAAGCTTGCAAATTTGGATCACGACATTGTGCTCGATGATGTTTGTTTTTGTGTCCTGCAATTCCACCAATTCCCATAACAACACCACCATGTTGTAGTCGTCTTTTACGACTTTTCTTTTTCCATAATAACTTCTGCTCACGATACCATAAACGTGCTCCGACAATTCCAACTTGTTTTTGACGTGCTATCGCTACCATTTCAGATAACCATTGCCCACTAATAACTTCTGTATCGTTATTGAGAAAGCAAATATATTGGCCTTTTGCATGTATCGAGGCGTTATTATTTATCTTTGAATAATTAAAAGGATATGTATCGTCTTTTATAACACGCAAGTTTGAATGTTTTTTTGAAATGTTTTTCAGATAAGTTAAGGTTTTTGGATCATCTGATAGATTATCAATTATAATTACTTCAAAATGAGAATAAACGGTTTTTTGATAGATGCTTTTCAGACATACCTTTAAAAGATTATGATAATTATAAGTAGGTATAATAATACTGACTAAGGGAATTTTTTCTTTAGGTATCATGTAATGAGTACGATATTGAACACCCTCAAAAACTGCTTTAGCTAATGTGCCAGAGCGTTTAAAATATTCATTTAAAGCCTTTTCTCCTGCTTTTCCAGCGTAATTTTTATTACTCATTTTTTGAGCTGCGCTTCCATCATGAATGCGCCAGTGATAAAGAACACGAGGTATATGAATTATTTGTGAAACATCAATTTTGTCTAAGAATCTAAGGGCTAGATCATAATCTTGTGAACCTTCAAAACCTTCTCTAAATCCTCCTATTTCTCTAAAAGTTTTTGCTCTATAAACTCCTAAATGAGAGATCATATTATGAACATAAAAAAGGTCAATATTAAAATCATATTTAAAATATGGCCCACTTCGTACTTGATTTACATCAATTTTATCTTCGTCGGAGTAGATGATTTCAGCATTTGGATTGCGATTAATGGTATCTGCCACATGATATAAAGCTGTAGGATGCAATAGGTCGTCGTCGTCTAGAAGAGCAATCCACTCACTTGTTGCTAATTGAGCTGCACTATTAGAAGCGGCAGAGATATGTCCATTTTTAGATCGAAAAACTACTTTAATTCTTGGATCCATATTAGAATGTTTTTTTAGTATCGATACTATTTTGGGATCATCGGAACAATCTTCTGCAATGCACAATTCCCAATTATGGTAAATTTGGTTTCGAACGGACTCTATTGCCATTTCCAACCATTCTGTTTTAATTTTATATACAGGCATAATCACAGATATAAGTGGTTTTTCTTTCCATTTTGATATTTCTAAAAGGATTCTTTTTGTAAGTTTAGGAGATGCATCATGAAATATTTCTGACCATTTTACATATTCGTTGTCAAATTGTTTGATTTTTTTAATCCGAAGCCTAAGAGGCCGATACAATTTAAATTTTATTTTTCTAAAAAGAGATTTTAAAATATTCTTATAGGAGGTTTTTACCGCCATTATTTTCTCCGATATTTATATAAAAATTATTCGCTTTAGAATAAGTTATATTTAGTTGATAATATTAATGTATGTAAAAATTTGTTTTTCAAAAATTTTTTTTTGATTAATATATGTAATTATTTTCTATTTATATTAAATTGATAAAGCAACGATAAAAAATTAAAATAAAATATAATATAAATAATAGTATGTATATAAATAAATTAGTTAAAATATACGTTATTGTGTATTTTAATTGTAATAGTAATTTTATAATTATTAACTGTTTTTGTATATTCATTCCTAAAAATATTTTTGTATTTTTTATATTTAAATGAGTTTCTAATATGTATGTACGTATTGTAAAAAATAAAAAATTTGCAGATTCTAGAGGTTGGTTTTCTGAAACTTATAATGACAATTCGTTAAAAACAAATGGTTTTAAAGATGTTTTCGTACAGGATAATCACTCTTTTTCATCTAATTCTGGCACAATAAGAGGATTACATTTTCAGTATCCTCCATATGCTCAGGCTAAACTTGTTCGATGTATTGCTGGTCGGATTTTTGATGTTGCTGTCGATATACGTAAAAATTCTCCAACTTATGGACATTGGTTTGCATTAGAATTATCAGCAGATAATTGTTTGCAGCTTTATATTCCTGCTGGATTTGCACATGGTTTCATAACCTTAGAAATGAATACTGAGGTAATTTATAAAGTTACAAATCATTATTCTTTAGAACATGATTCTGGAATTATTTGGAAAGATAAAAGTATAGATATAAAATGGCCATTATTGGATATTATTTCTCCTTCTCTATCTGAAAAGGATAATAATCTGCCATTTTTAAATCAGCTAGATAGTCCTTTTGAATATGATGGTTTGCCACTTATTCCATTAGAAATAGAAAGGAATATATTATGCGTATAATCGTTACAGGAGGTGCAGGTTTTATTGGTTCAGCATTGTGTCGATATTTAGTAAATGATTTGAAAATAAAAGTCTTAGTCATAGATAAATTAACTTATGCTGGCAATTTAGATTCTTTAAAAGATATTTCTAAAAGTAATTTGTTCTCATTTTTACAAGGAGATATTTGCGATCGAAAATGTATTAATACTGTTTTAAAGGAATTTCAGCCAGATGCTATCATGAATCTTGCAGCTGAAAGTCATGTAGATCGATCTATTCTAGGAGCATATGAATTTATTAATACAAATATCATGGGTACCTTTTTCTTGTTGGAAGAAACAAGATTATGGTGGTCATGCTTATCTAGAGATAGAAAAAATAATTTTCGTTTTTTGCAAATATCAACAGATGAAGTATATGGATCTTTGGAGACAGGTTTGTTCTCTGAAGATACGCCTTATAATCCATCTTCTCCGTATTCTGCTTCAAAAGCTTCGTCGGATCATTTAGTTATGTCATGGGGACATACATATGGCATGCCAGTTCTTTTGTCCAATTGCTCTAATAATTACGGTCCTTATCATTTCCCTGAAAAATTAATACCTTTAGCTATTACTAGAATGATAAATGGATCCGATGTTTTTCTTTATGGTGATGGACAAAATGTACGTGATTGGCTTTATGTTGAAGATCATGTGCGAGCATTATACTTAGTTCTTAGAAAAGGGAGAGTAGGGGAAAAATATAATATTGGTAGTAATAATGAAAGAAAAAACATTGATATTATAAGTAAAATTAGTAGATTATTAGATATACTTATCCCGAAATCTTATTCTCATAGTAAATTAATTCGTTTTACAAAAGATCGTCCAGGACATGATCTTCGTTATGCTATTGATTCTTCTAAGATTAAATCTGAAATAGGATGGTTTGCTAAAGAAAATATGGAAAGTGGTTTAAATAAAACTGTTCGTTGGTATTTGGATAATAGTTGGTGGTGGCTTCCTTTATATAAAGAATTAAAAATTGATAATCACTCCACATGGGAAAATTTAAATGAAGTGCCTTGTAATAGGAAATAATGGACAAATTGCCAAATCTATTTCCGATATTAGGAAACAAAATGTTGAGATTATTAGGATAGGTCGTCCAGATATTGATCTTTTAAAGCCAAAAGATTTTTCAAGTTTTTTTATGAAATTTTCTCCTGATATAATTATCAATCCTGCCGCTTATACAGCCGTTGATAAAGCTGAAGATGAACCAGACACTGCTTTTTATATTAATTCTAAAGGTGCAGCAGCCGTTGCAAAGGCAGCTGAATCCATTGGAGTACCTTGTATCTATATATCTACAGATTATGTTTTTGATTGTTCATTCCATAAACCTATTTGTGAATATTCTCCTACTAATCCTTTGAATATATATGGAAAGAGTAAATTGTCTGGAGAGAAAGAAGTAGCATCTTATACTAATAATTACGTTGTTTTACGTACATCATGGGTTTATTCAATGTATAGTAAAAACTTTTTACTTTCTATGTTGCGATTAGCGAAAGAACGTAATGAAATAAGTGTTGTATGTGATCAATTTGGAACACCAACTTCAGCTACGCAGATTGCTGAAGCAATTATTAAAATTTCCCATAATTTGTTAGAAAATAATGATATGTCTTTACGAGGGATATTTCATATGACAGCAGATGGAGGTTCTATTAGTTGGGCAGATTTTGCTGAGTATATTTTTTTAGTATCGTCAGAATATGGAGGTCCTTATGCTAAAGTTTGTCGAATTTCTGCAAAAGAATATCCTACAAAAGCATATCGTCCATCATATTCTTGTCTAGATTGTAGTAAATTAGAAAAAATTCACAAAGTACGTATTCCTTCATGGAAAGAAGGAGTTCGTGATATCATTGGTAATGTTTTAAATAAATAGAGTTAGATCTTTATTTTGATTGGAGGTAGGATGAAAGGTATTATACTTGCTGGTGGTTCTGGTACACGTCTTAAACCATTAACAGATTTGGTTTCTAAGCAAATGTTGCCGATTTATAATAAACCTATGATTTATTATCCTTTGAGTATTCTTATGGATGCTGGTATTCGTGAGATATTGATTATTTCTACTCCAAGAGATCTTTCATATTTAAAGGCATTCTTTGGATCAGGAGAGAAGTTGGGAGTGAATTTTTCATACATAGAACAACCTTCTCCAGATGGTTTAGCACAATCTTATATCTTAGGTGCAAAATTTATTGGTAATTCTTCGTCGGTTCTTATTTTGGGTGATAATATTTTTTATGGTTCTGATATGTTATCTATTTTTCAGAAGGCTCGTGCACGACCAAAATGTGGTACCGTAGTTGCTTGTCATGTTAAAGATCCGCATCGGTATGGTATTGTTGAAGTAGATTCTTTGAATAGAGCTATTTCTATAGAAGAAAAACCTAAAAATCCAAAATCTTCTTTTGCTATTACAGGAATTTATTTTTACGATCAAGAAGTTGTTAATATAGCTCGTAATCTTCATCCTTCTGCTCGTGGAGAATTAGAAATTACTGATATTAATTCTCATTATCTTAGCAAAGGTTTGCTTGAAGTAGAATTTTTGCGTGAAGATAATTATTGGTTTGATGCAGGTACACCAGATTCATTGTTTGAGGCTTCTGTTTTTGTGCAAGACGTTGAAAAACGTTTAGGATTATCTATTGCTTGTCCAGAAGAGATTGCATATCGTCGCAATTTTATCAATGATCAACAATTTTATAAGATTGTTGATAATTTTGGCAATTCTCCTTATGGATTATATCTTAAGAAAATTATTGAAATGAAATAAATAATTTTTTTATGTAACCAATATTGGTCTTTTATTGTTATGTTTTAGGTTAATTCTCGTGATATTTTTTCCTATTGTATACCGTTTGGTTATCAATGTTTCATCTAGAGATTATTCGTTATGTAACGTCAGAATGATTTCTTCAAAGGAAAAGAAAATAGTCATCTATTTGCCGATTAGTAGATACAATAAATATTATTTTTTATTTACTTCTCGTTTTGAAAGGTGGCATTTTTATAGTGATCATTTTAGTATTTTAAAGGTAGATTATTGTAAAGGATTTTTTATTTGGTTTTGGACTCTTTTTTATAGGCGAAGAAACAAATTATATTACTATGAAAATTATGTTGTGGCATATGGTTCAAGAAAGGGAAATAAATTTTTTTCCAAATCTAATCGTTATATGATGAAAAGAAGGCTCAATTTTGATGGGCAGAAAATTCACAATTTCCCAAGACTACTGCATGGATGGGAATTTCATGTTCCTGAAAAAGTTACAAGGATCGCAATAAAATCAAAGGTAGCTATTGTAGTTCACCTTTATTATGTTGATCTTTGGAGAGAAATAGCGAATTTATTATCGGGTTTAAATTTTTATTTTGATTTACACGTTACACTTGTTGCAGATAGTGCATCTATAAAATCTGAAATTTTGAAAAAATTTCCTAATGCACGTGTTTATATAATGGAAAATTATGGACGTGATGTTCTTCCTTTTCTAACATTGCTTGAAAAGGAAGAATTGAGTTGTTACGACTACGTGTGTAAAATTCACGGGAAGAAATCTAAAAGAAAAGGGCATACGTGGTGGGAAGGAGATTTATGGAGAAGATGGCTTTTCTATGATCTCCTTGGAGCGCCAGGAGTAGCTCTTAAAATTATTAACACTTTTGATGCTAATCCTAAGTTAGGTATGATCGGTTCTCGGGCATATCGCTATCCTAATAGATATTGTAATCACAAGTCATCCTTAGGGCAAAATAGTAAAATGATTAGTTCTATTTCTGATAGGATGGGTGTTGATTTCCAAGATAAAAATCTTGATTTTTTTGCTGGTACAATGTTTTGGGCTCGAACTAAAGCTTTATATCCTCTAAAAGATATTAAAATATCGCGAGATTTTAATGTAAAAGTACATAAATCTTTAGATGGGGAGATTGAGCATGCTATTGAAAGGTGTTTTACTCTATCCGTTATAAAAGCTAATTTTTGTATTGCTGATGTTGATTGCGTCTTGAGGGAACAAAATGAGGAAATGCCTCAAATATCCTTTTCGAAAATTTAATATTATATAATTAAACTGCATTATTAATCTTCAATTTCCATACATGCAACTTTTGATATAAAAATTTAAAAATTATATTTATATAGTCTAGAAGAAAATAAATTTTTTAGTTAATATGAATATGTTCGTTATGGTAAATTTTATTAAAACATTTTTACTTAAATTTGTATCTTTATTTTATATTGAAAGCTCTAAGTACACGATTTATTAGTAATTTTCAATCATAAAGTAGTAAGTGTTTATATTTCCATTCGAACTAATTTTTCGGCAGTATTTTTACATAGTATGCAACTTGATCATCCTAGGGAAAAAGAAAGATGGTAATGTTCTTAATTAACAGGGAAGATAATTGTTCAGGACAGCTACGGAATTTGATTTTTAATTTCATATATTATTGATTTTTTTTCGTATTTTAAAAATATTATGCAATTTCTTTAAATTTTAAGAAGATGATTTATTAATATCATCTTATGGGGCTTTCTTATGTCGCACGAGACACCTTTTATGACTACCATTATATGGGGTTTTGTATTGGCTTTTATTTTCGGAGCTATTGCAAACCGGTGCCGTTTACCAACATTGGTAGGTTATCTTGTGGCGGGCATTCTTGTAGGGCCTCGTACTCCTGGATTTGTTGCCAGTCAATCTTTAGTTCCTGCACTTGCAGAGATAGGAATTATCCTATTAATGTTCGGTGTTGGTTTGCATTTTTCTGTAAAAGATCTCATTTCTGTACGTGGTGTCGCTCTTCCTGGTGCTATTATTCAGATTGTTTTGGGGACAGCGCTTGGTGCCTTACTAGGATTAGCCATGGGTTGGTCTCTAGGAGGTAGTGTTGTATTTGGTCTTGCTCTTTCTATTGCATCTACTGTTGTTCTTTTAAAAGCTCTTCAAGAAAATCGTATTCTTGAAACAGAGCGTGGGAAGATTGCTGTTGGATGGTTAATTGTTGAAGATTTAGTGATAGTTCTTGCACTTGTTTTCATTCCTGCTGATGCACACTATTCTACAAATTTGCCTGCTGAAACTCATCCGTGGACTTTTATTTCCCTTGTCAGTCAAGTTTTGGGTTTTGAATTGGGATTCCTAGGGCTGATTTTTATTACTATTTTAAAGGTTGTTGCTTTTATAGGAGTAATGTTGATTTTTGGGAGAAGGGTGATCCCTTGGATATTGCATAAGATATTTTATACAGGATCTAAAGAACTATTTCGTCTTGCTGTATTAGCCATAGCACTTGGATTTGCATACGGATCCTCAAAACTTTTTGGAGTTTCTCTATCTTTAGGTGCTTTTTTTGCAGGAATGATTTTAGCTGAAAGTGAGCTTAGTCAAAATGCTGCACAAGAAAGTCTTCCGTTGCGTGATGCGTTTTCGGTTCTTTTCTTTATCTCAGTAGGGATGATGTTTAATCCTGATATTTTGATCAGTCATCCTATTCTCTTGATTATGGCAGTGCTCATTGTTATTTTGGGAAAAGCTGTAATAGCGTTTATTGTAGTAATTTCTTTTGGAAGATCTGTCCCAACAGCTTTGACAATTGCTGCAAGCTTGTCTCAAATTGGTGAATTTTCTTTTATTTTAGCTAGTCTTGGCGTAGAAATGGGGATTTTACCAGTTCAAGCTAGAGATATTATTTTAGCTTCTTCTATTATATCAATTATATTAAATCCTCTTGTATTTGTTTTAGCTGGATCTCTACAGTCTTTTCTTGTTTTACGTTTTGCAAGAATAGCTGATAATAGTTTTACAGAAAATGTTTCTCATACTTATATAGAAAGAGATACAAAAAAAGAAGTTACTGTGGAAAAAGTTTTAGATAAAAAAGAATTTATAATGCAGAAGACAGATCTTTGTGATCATGCTGTTTTAGTTGGATATGGACGTATTGGTAAAATAATAGTTCAAAATTTGAAAGCAGGGGGTATTCCACTACTTGTTATAGAAGAGTCTGAGAAGAGAATTGAAGAGGTTCGTTCATTGGATATTGATGTTATATATGGTAATGCTACCCTTCCTCAGGTTCTGTCAATGGCTAATATTGAAGCAGCTCGTTCTCTTATTATATCTATTCCTACTGCTTTTGAATCGGCTTATGTTGCACAAGAAGCTCGTAATTTAAATTCTTCTATATTAATTATAGCTATTGCTGATTCTGCTTCTGAAGTAGAACATTTGAATCGATATGGGGCGGATACTGTTGTAATTATTGCAAAAGAAATTGCTTTTGGTATGTTAGATAGATTGAATCAAGTGCATCATGGAAAGATTACGTACGATAAATGTAACAACGATGATGATATTAATATAGAAGATAATTCTGCAACGGAAAAAATTGATTCTTAAATTTTTTTTTAATTGAATAAATTTTTTGATAAATCATTGTGATTTAATGCTTTAGAATGAGGATGTAAATGCGTAACAATCCTTTGCTTGTTTTTCTATGTGTAATGATATGTTGTCTAGGAGTGGGATTTGCTTTACCTAATTTTCTTCCACAATCTATTTTAGATAAATTTCCTTCTTTTATACCTAAACATCGTGTTTCTTTAGGATTGGATTTACAAGGTGGATCTCATTTGGTCTTAGAAGTAGATGAAGATGATCTTATCAATGGATGTTTAAATTTATATTTAGACGAACTACGATATTTTTTAAATAAAGAGAGTATTAATATTCTTTCAGTTCGTCAGGTTAAAAATAAAATAAAAATTTCTTTTCCTGATTATAAATTAAAAGAGAGTGCAGTAGATAAAATCAATAGTTTTTTTCGCAGTTCTTCTTCTAGATTCAATATAAATCCCAAGAAAAATTTGTTTATTGAGAATGGTTTTGAAAATGAAATATCAATTGTTTTTAAACCAAATGATATTGAATCATTAGTTGCTCGTGCCATTGAACAAAGTATGGAAATTATTCGTCATCGTATTGATCAAATTGGTATTAGTGAACCAACTATACAGCGTTTAGGATCAAATCGTATACTTATTCAACTTCCAGGAGAGAAAAATCCTTCTCGTTTGCGTCAATTATTAGGCACAACAGCTAAGTTGAGTTTTCATAGAGTATTGTTGAACCATAAAGGATTTGTTCCTGGTACAAGTATTTTAAAAGATAATGATGGTAATCAGTATCTTGTAGAAGATAAAGTTGAAATTTCTGGAACACACTTGAACAGTGCTACTGCTAATTTTGATCCTAAAAATCATAAACCAGTTATAGATATTAGTTTTGATGAGATTGGTACCCGTCGTTTTTTTGAAGTTACACGTAATAATATAGGAAATGTTTTAGCCGTAGTTCTTGATGGCAAAGTTTTAACTGCTCCTGTTATTAATCAGTCTATTCCAAGTGGTAAAGCACAAATATCTGGTAATTTTACGATTGAAACAGCAGGTGTTTTGGCAGCGATGTTACGTGCAGGTTCCCTTCCTGTAAAACTAAATATTGTTGAAGAGAGAAGTGTCGGCGCAGATCTTGGTAGTGATTCTGTTTATAGAGGTGCGCATGCTATTATAGCTGGATTTATTCTTGTCGTTTTTTTAATGATTATTTTATACGGAAAATGGGGACTTCTTGCTAATTTTTCTATTTTTTTAAATGTTATTTTGACCCTTGCTCTTTTAAGCTTATTGGATGCTACTTTAACTCTTCCAAGTATTGCTGGTATTGTACTAGGTATAGGATTAGCTGTTGATGCTAATATTTTAGTAAATGAACGAATACGAGAAGAAAATCGTAAAAATAAAAGTATTTTTTATATTTTAGATATGGGTTTTTCCCGTGCTTATTCTACTATTTTGGATTCTAATATGACGGCTTTGATAGCAACTGTTATCTTGTTTTTTTGCGGAAGTGGACCAGTTCGTGGTTTTGCTGTTACAATGGGTTTATCTATTTTGATATCTATGTTTACGGCAATTTATGTTGTTCGTGCTATGATGATTTTTATTGTGCGATACAAAAAAATGAAATCTATAAATATCAAACCTTTATCTAGATTTTTTTTGATTCCCGATCATACTAATATTCAATTTATGAAAACTCGTTTTTGGGGTATTGGAATTTCTATCTTTTTTTCAATCGTTTCTATTATTCTATTGTTTACTCATGGATTAAATTATGGGATTGATTTCAAAGGAGGAATCCAGGTAGGTGTAATTAACAATAAGCCTGTAGATTTATCTATAATTCGATCTAATTTAGAATCTTTACAAATAGGGGATATCTCTTTTCAAAATTTTGATGGAGATAAAAATTTTCTTGTTAGGTTAAAATATCAGCCCGGTGGTAGCTCTGCTCAATCTCATATTTTGGAAAAAGTGAAGAAAAAAATAATCGAAATAGTACCATTTGCTAAAATCGAACATACAGAGATAGTAGGTCCGAAAGTATCGGGAAAATTAATAAAAAAAGGTATTTTAGGCATTGTTATTTCTGTAATTGCAATGTTAATTTACATTTGGGTTCGTTTTGAGTGGCAATTTGCTATAGGTGCAATTACAACTTTGATATTAGATATAACCAAAACATTGGGTTTCTTTTCATTGTTTGAAATAGAGTTTAATCTAACA
The DNA here is from genome assembly GCF_036858155.1 of Candidatus Liberibacter brunswickensis. Lineage (NCBI taxonomy): Bacteria > Pseudomonadati > Pseudomonadota > Alphaproteobacteria > Hyphomicrobiales > Rhizobiaceae > Liberibacter > Candidatus Liberibacter brunswickensis. Next base: position 35,651 of record NZ_JAAEJX010000005.1, read on the forward strand.
GCTGTTGCAGCTGTTTTGACGCTGATAGGTTATTCAGTTAATGATAAGGTTGTGGTATACGACCGAATGCGTAAAAATATGAAATTATATTCTTCTACTTCTTTCAGGTATTTAATAGATAAGTCTATTAATGAGACTTTAGGTCGGAGTATTTACACTTCTATTGCTGCTTTTATTTCTGTATTGCCAATGGCTATTTGGGGGGGGGGTGTTGTAGAAAGTTTTGCAATCCCTATGGCATTTGGTATTTTTATAGCAGCAGCTTCCTCTATCTTTGTCGCTGCGCCGATATTGTTATTTATATCTGAGGGATTTTATAAAAATAATAGGACATAAGAAAAATATCATTAAATTGACTACTTTTCTATATCTATTAGTATAGCAATTATTCAAGAAATATTTTTTTATTATTTATATAATTTTTTCTATTGAGAGATAGAATATAAATGTTTTTTATGGTGCTGCAAGAGAGAATCGGACTCTCGACCTCTCCCTTACCAAGGGAGTGCTCTACCACTGAGCTACTGCAGCATATTCTCTATATTCCCAATGTATATCAGTTATAATTTTATTGCTACATTTTATTATAAGATATAATCTGAAAATTGCACTCAATTTTTTATCGTTTTTGAATGGAGTTATTAAATAAAAATGGATTATAATAAAGATGACAATAATGATAATGAAAAAAGTATTTCGTCTAATAAAATAAAAAAAGTTGATTCTAAAGAAGAACGAAAGAAAAGATTAGCATCTATGTTGAGAATTAATCTTCATCGTCGTAAAGAACAAGCTCGCTTTAAAAATTAACAATATAAAAAAATCTTTGATTAGATGAATTTATTTTTTGTGTATACTATATATATGTTATGGAGTAAGATGTCTTCGCTTGTGATTTTATAAGGACAAATTACTTGTTATACTTTGAGGAGGATTTAGGTTTTAAAAACCGTGGAACAAATGGAGCGTATAAAGATTATAGGGGGAAATAAGCTTAATGGAGTTATTCCAATTTCTGGTGCGAAAAACGCTTCTTTGCCGTTAATGATAGCGTCTTTGCTTACGAGTGAAACTTTGACATTGGAAAATATGCCAGATTTGGCAGATGTAAAGCTTCTTATTCGTATTTTGAAGTCTCATGGAGTTGAGATATCAAGTGATGACTCACATAATGATCAGGAGAATGGCTATTCTTCGACTATGCATTTTAGATGCCGTCGTATAGTTGATATGATTGGATCATATGATCTAGTGTCCAAAATGAGAGCTAGCTTTTGGATAATTGGACCTTTATTAACGCGAAAAGGACATGCTCGTATATCATTGCCTGGTGGTTGTGCTATTGGTACACGTCCTGTAGATTTATTCGTTGATTCTTTAAAATCTTTAGGAGTTACAATAACAATTGATGATGGCTATGTAGATGCTCGTGTTTCTAGTAAAGGTTTGAGAGGAACAAATTATACGTTTTCTAAAGTATCTGTAGGTGCAACACAAGTTATGATTATGGTGGCAAGTTTGTGTCATGGAGATACATCTATTCATAATGCAGCACGTGAACCAGAAGTTGTTGATCTTGCTTATTGCCTTAACTCTATGGGAGCAAAAATATCTGGAATGGGTTCTTCTACTATTACAATAGAAGGGGTTACAAGTTTATCAGGAGCACGTCACAGGGTTCTTTCAGATCGAATTGAAGCTGGAACTTATGCAATGGCTGTAGCAATGACGGGAGGAGACGTCGTATTAAAAATTAATGATTTTTCTCTTTTAAAAACAGTTTTTGAAGTAATGCGTCAGACAGGAGTGGATATTGATGTTGTAAACGAAGGTATTCGTATACGATGGAGTGGAGAAAAATTAAAACCAGTTGATATTGTAACAGCTCCTTTTCCTGGTTTCCCGACTGATTTACAAGCTCAATTTATGGCTATGATGTGTCGTGCAGAAGGTATTTCTCATATCACTGAAACTATTTTTGAAAATCGTTTTATGCACGTACAAGAACTAGTTAAACTTGGTGCTCAAATTTCTCTTTCAGGGCAAACAGCAAGAGTTAAAGGAATTAATGTATTACGAGGATCTTCTGTGATGGCAACAGATTTACGTGCTTCGGTTTCGCTCGTTATAGCTGCACTAGCCGCTCAAGGAGAAACAGAAATTTCTCGAGTTTATCATCTTGACCGAGGGTTTGAGTGTTTAGAGAAAAAATTGAGCAATTGTGGTGCCTTGATACAGCGCATCCAATAATGAATTATTAATAATAACTTTTATCTAATTTATAAGATCACTGTTGTCTAATCTTGCAATAAAGAACGCACTTAATATTGTTATTTTGCAAAATACAAAAATTATTTACATTTAATCCTTATAGTTTTGTAACATTTTTTTTACAGTAGAGACTAGCTCAGAAACTGGAATCATAGTTTGAGCTACTCGTGCTTCACGCCAAGATTCATTGTCTTTTATTGCTTGGGAAAGTTCCTTTCCTTTTACTAGATCTTTAATCTGTAACATTTCTTGAGATCTTTCTCCTGTCCCTTGAATAATAGCAAGAGGACAATTACGTCGATCGGCATATTTTAATTGATTTCCAAAAATTTTAGAAGATCCTAGGAACATTTCGGCTCTTATTCCTGCTTTACGTAATATTTGTGTATACATTTGATATTTTATTAAGCTATCCGTATCATGATCCATGGTGGTTATTAACACAGGCCCAATTTCTTTTGAATTATTTACTGAACTTTTAAGGCTGTTTAATGCAACTATCAGGCGCGAAATTCCGATAGAAAAACCGGTTGCAGGTACTTTTTGTCCTTTAAAACGTGACACAAGTCCATCGTAACGACCACCACCTCCAACAGATCCAAATATTACAGACTGTTGTTTTTTATTCATAACAGGGAAATTCAAAATGGCTTCGTAAACACATCCTGTATAGTATTCAAGGCCTCTGACAATTGTAGAAGATATTGCAATACGATTTGAATCGTATCCAGATTTTTTGACTAGTTCACTAATTTTGATTAGTTCATTAAATCCTTCTTCTCCTATAATTGATCCTTTAACTAGCTCGTACAATTTATCCATCGATTTTTCAAGATCAATAGAAAGGAAAGACGTTATTATATCGATTTGTTCTGCTTTAAGATTAGCTCCTGTAGTAAAATCTCCTGAATTATCTTTACGTCCTTTTCCAAGCAATAATTTAACTTCTGCTAGTCCAAATTTATCAAGTTTATCAATTGCTCTTAGGACAATTAATCTTTCTTTTAATTTAGCATCACCATGCAATCCAATTTTTTCTAATATACCATCAAGTATTTTGCGATTATTTATTCTTATTTGGTAATCACTTTGTTTTATTCCTACGGCTTCAATAGTATCTGCCATCATCATACACATTTCGGCATCAGCTGTTTCTGCTGACGATCCAACATTATCTACATCACATTGTATAAATTGTCTAAACCTTCCAGGTCCGTGCTTCTCATTGCGAAATACAGGGCCAATACGGTATGTGCGGCATGGAAAAATTATTGTATCAAAATTTTCTGCAACATGGCGTGCCAAAGGTGCGGTCAAGTCATAACGTAAGCTAATCCATTGACCATCATCATCTTGTAGAGAAAAAACACCTTTGTTAGGTCTATCTTCATCGGGTAAAAATTTCCCCAAGGCATCAGAATACTCTAATAAAGGGGTTTCAATAGGATCAAAACCATATTTTTCATATATATTGCGAATAGCATCAATAATTTTATTGCGAGTACGGATTTCTTCTGTTGGACAATCAGCAAATCCACGAGGTAATTCTGCTCTTAATTTTGTTTTTTTTTGCATATTTTCTCGCTTATATCAAAGTTATGTTTTTTTTATGATGCAATAATGTAATCATAATGGAAATTATATTGGAAACAACATTACTAGAGTCATCTAAACTATTGTCGATGCATTAATTATGCAAAGAATATATCCATTATTTAATTAATTTTCTATAATTATACTACATGTTATTTAAATTCCTATTTATGTTTTATTATATCTTTAAAATAGCAAAATTTAAGTATTTTTATATTTATATATTTTAAACATTAAGGTCTTTGAAAATAAAAATTATTTTTATATATTCACTTTAGTTTATCTCTTATAAATTGTATCCGCTACCAATTGCAACATATAGATCTACATAGTCTTTTGCCAATTGTTTTTTTGCTATAGATAAATCAATTTTTGCTTTTTCTGTATTATGTTGTATTTCTAATATATCATGCAATGAATATTTCCCATGTATGTAATTGATCATTGATAATGACGTGGATTTTTCATATAATTCCAAAATATCTTGGTTTTTTATTACATTTTTTTTGTCTTCATCAACAGATGATAGTGCGTTTTCTACTTCTTTAATAGCATTTAATACTGTTTCTTTCCATGAAATATATTGTTCTTGTGCTAAATATTCAGCTTTACGTATGTTAGATCTCGTCTTTTTTTGATCAAAAATCGGCATGTATATTGTTGGGCCAAAAGACCAAGTAGTATTATTCCCGGGAAATCTACTATCTCTCGAAAGGGAGATAGATCCATTTAGTGAAATTGAAGGATAAAGGTCGGATTTTGCTATGCCTATTTTAGCAATATAATCAGTAAGTTTTTTCTCTTGATATCTAATATCAGGTCTATTTCTAATAAGGTCTGCTGGGATTCCGATATTAACAGGTATGTATAAATTAATTTGAAAAGAATTAGGCTGCCTTTGTATATCATATAAAAATTCAGTGGCGGGATAACCAAGAAGAGTGGATATATTATGTACGTTAACACGAAATTCTTTTTCTAGAGGATATATCTCAGATTCAGCTGATTTTATTTCTGCTTCTATTTTCATAAGAGATAATTTTGATATTGCTCCTTTAGAAAATTTAAGACGATTTAATTCTAGATTTTTTTTGTGTAAATCTAATATTTGATTAGTGATATATATTCTTTCTTTTAAATGACGTGCATTTATATATGACGATATTAATTTGGAAATAATAGTGAGTTTTGCTATATCTGATTGAGCATATATACCATCAAAGTTCGCTTTAGAGCTTTCTGTGTGCTTTTTTTGTCCAAATGGATCAATCTTCCAGTTAGAACTTAATTTTCCTACAGAATTAGTTTCTAATTTTGGCATAATGTTATGCGATATTGACGTTTGCAAAGAAGGTAGAATTTCGTTTTGAACAGATAATATATTTTCTTTTGCGATATTTATACGTTCTTTTGCTTGAAGTATTGTGAGATTTTGTTTTAAAGCAATTTGGACAAGTTTATTAAGATAATCATCTTTGAATGATTCCCACCATTTTAGTGTGTCTATATTAGTTGTTTTTTTTGAATTTCCTATAGAAAATTTTGTGGGTAACATTGGCATTTTAGTCATTGTATATTCGGGACCAATACTGCACGATGCTATCAGTAAAATAAATATAAAAAAAAATATTTTTAGATTATTCATTGAGATTTTTTAGTTAAATAAAGATACGGTTATTTGTTGTTAATAAATCAATATGCCATATAATTTAAAATATTTGGTTTCGCATATTATTACATATGGTTTAAAAGAATATTTCTTGTATTTTAAAAATTATAACTCGTATAAAGATTTTACCTATCTAATACAAAAATAAGTTTTATTTTCTATGAATAGGAATGCGGTATCAAATTTATTTTTTCAAATTTGGAAAAGGTATTTCCGTAACTAGTTGTTGGAAAATATAGAAATGATAGGTTTTTATATAGCAAGCATTTAGAACATGTTTTTTAATAATGTAAAATAAGTGACATAAACAACTTATTTCCCTTTGTTTTTAAAAAATTAAATCATGATGGAGGCCTCGCCCAGAATCGAACTGGGGTTGAAGGATTTGCAGTCCTCTGCGTAACCATTCCGCCACGAGGCCAAAGATATAAAATTAAAACAAAGAGAGTATAAAACTTCTTTTAAAGACTTAGTACTTAGTAATGAAAATCGATGCCTGATAATAACAGCAAACATTTTATCTAGCAAGGATAAATTTAGTTAACATAAAATATTAATAATTCAAAAATTAAGTTTGTCTATAATCAAATATAACATTTATAATGATAGGAACAATTATAAAATATGTGTAATTTTCAATAAGTGATCTTTATATTAATCATATTTTATCGTTATTAATTATTTTTTAAAATAATATTCCCGTTATAAAGACAAAGTTGTGAAGTATTAACAATTTATTAAAATTATTAAATATTTTGGTTTATTTTTAAAAGTGATTTTTATATAGTTTATGGTAATTACTTAGACGATTCTTGGGATTTTTATATTTTTCAAGAGAAAATTATAACGTTTAGGTTTTTTGAGAGGTAAATGAATATGAGTATGAATTTAGATATGAATATGAGATGTATTTCTTTATTCGGAAATTACTAGTTAATTTGATGTTGTAGTTTATGGCGTTTAAAAATTTATAATTAATAGCACTTTGTTTTATAGTGCTTTAAAGGGGATGAAAATGGTTCAATATAATGCTGTGTCCGAACCATCTATGGAAGAAATAGTTAATTCTATTCGTAGAATATTAGAAAATAATGACCAAGAGTTTACCTCTTCTAACAATGTGCAGACTCAAGTTCAAGAGCGCCAAGACAATGTTGAGGGAAAAGAAGATGTCGTTCAAGAAGATAATAGTTCAAATAATACTATCTTTACAGATCATAATTCTCGCTTGAGAAAATATAGTTCGGAACTTCCTCAACAGGAAAAAGTATCACTTTCTGATATTGCAGCTCGTGTTCGTGCTGAAGCAAGAGGTAAAACTTATGAAAGTGTAGTTGATGATGTATATTCTCAAGGTGTATCAGTAGGGGAAACTTCTCAGGATAAGTCCTTGAATAAGGATATTCCCTCAAGTTCAGATCTTAATGTACCGTTAAAAGAATCAATTAATTCTTCTGTTGTCTCGGATGTTAGTAAGGAAGAAGATCAGATGCTTATTTCGTCTGATATTGGCGATAAAGTTTCTGCTTCTTTTGATCAGTTAGTAAAGGCTCTTAAAGAATCTGGTAGTCGTTCCCTTGACCAGATTTCTATAGATTTATTACGTCCTATGCTTCGTGAATGGTTAGATGATAATTTGCCAGGAATCGTAGAAAGGCTTGTACGAGAAGAGATAGAAAGAATTGCAAGAGGTCCTGTTAGACGTTAATATTTATAATTTCTTTTAGTCTTTACATGCATATGTTTTCCATGTGAAATCATGATAAGGTTGTTATTTTTTGATTGTTTTTAGTATATGATAGATAAAACATATGACTTCTGTTCAGTAGAAAAAAGAAGCTTAGAAAAATGGCATTCTATAGATGCGTTTCGCATGGGCGCTAATGCTAATACAGATTCAGAGTCATTTTGTATTGCTATGCCTCCGCCTAATGTAACGGGATCGTTGCATATGGGTCATGCTTTTAATAGTACTATACAAGATATCATCGTTCGTTTTGAACGTATGAGGGGAAAGAATGTTCTTTGGCAACCAGGTATGGATCATGCTGGTATTGCCACTCAGATAACAGTTGAGTCTCGTTTACTGTCAGAATCTTCTCGCACTAGAGATTGTATTGGACGTCAGGCTTTTATTGAAAAAGTTTGGGAGTGGAAAGAAAAATCAGGAGGATCGATTCTCAGCCAATTAAAAAGATTGGGTGCATCATGTGATTGGTCCCGTGAGAGATTCACGATGGATCAAGGAATGTCCAAAGCAGTTATCCATGCTTTTGTTACTCTTTATAAAGATGGTTTGATTTATAAAGATAAAAGAATTAGTAATTGGGATCCATATCTTAAAACTTCTGTTTCTGATCTTGAAGTAATTCAATATGAAGTTAATGGTAGTTTGTGGTACTTACGTTATCCATTAGTTGATGGATCCACTTATCGTTATCCGATTAAGTTTGATGATGATGAAAATCCAACTGAGTGGGAGATTCGTGATTACGTTGTTGTATCTACGACTCGTCCAGAAACAATATTTGGAGATGTTGCCGTTATTGTTCATCCTGATGATTGTCGTTATAAAGATCTTGTTGGAAAGTATTTAAAACTTCCTATAGTTGGTCGTGTTATCCCTGTTATATGTGATTCTTATCCTAATCCTGAATTCGGATCTGGAGTGGTCAAAGTAACTCCTGCACATGATTTTAATGACTTCGAAGTAGCAAAGTGTCATAAATTAGATTTAATTAATATTTTGACTCCTCAGGCAAAAATTTTTCTATTAAAAAATGATAGTTTCTTAAAAGATATCGTTATTTCAAACGATGAAATAAATGATATTATCAATTATTTTGATGGTTTAGATTGTATTGAAGCTCGTTCGAAAGTAGTTTCATTCCTTGAAAAAAATAATTTACTTGATAAAGTTGAATCTTATAAGCACGTAGTACCTCGCTGTGAGCGTAGTGGTGTAATTATCGAACCTCGTATAACAGAACAGTGGTATCTTAATGCTAAAGTCTTATCAGAACCTGCTGTTCGTTCAGTAAAAAATTCTCGTACAAGTTTTATTCCTAAATCTTGGGATAAGAGTTATTATGAATGGCTAGATAATATTCAGCCTTGGTGTATTTCACGTCAGATTTGGTGGGGACATCAAATTCCTGTTTGGTATGGTCCTGATGGAAAACTCTTCGTAGAAGTTACTGAAGAAGATGCTTTGCGTTCTGCTATTGATTATTATACAGAGCAAAATAATGAAATTACTATAAGCATGCAAAAAATGATTCAAGAGGGAAGTATATCAAGTTTTTTAAAACGTGATGAAGATGTATTAGATACTTGGTTTTCTTCTGCCCTTTGGCCTTTTGCATCTCTTGGATGGCCAGAACATACTACTGAATTAAAGAATTATTATCCTACAAATGTTGTCGTAACTGGATTCGATATTTTATTTTTCTGGATCGCTCGTATGATGATGATGGGTTTGTATTTCATGAAAAATACTGAAGGAGAGGGAATTGAACCTTTCCAAATAGTTTATATGCATGCTCTAATTAGAGATAAAAATGGACAAAAAATGTCTAAATCTAGAGGCAATGTTATAGATCCAATTGATTTAATAGATCAATATGGTGCAGATGCTTTGAGATTTTATTTTTCTATTATGGCAGTCCAAGGACGTGATATTAAGTTAGATTTAGAACGTGTTGTTGGTTATCGTAATTTTATAACGAAACTTTGGAATTCTATACGCTTTGCAAAGATGAAAGATGCAAAACATAGTGTTTCTTTTATACCTCAAAATGTAGAGTGGGTTATTAATAAATGGATTATTGCACGACTTGCTGTTGTGATCAATGAGGTTACTATAGGAATGGAGAATCGTCGTTTTAACGATGTATCTGCCGTTTTATATCGTTTCGTATGGAATGAGTTATGTGATTGGTACTTGGAATTTATTAAATCAATTCTCAATCAAGAAGATGAAAAAGTAGTTTTTGAAACTTTATCATGTTTTTCGTATGTACTATATAATGTATGTAAGTTGTTACATCCGATTATACCATTTGTTACAGAAGAACTTTATGCTTATATCTCTCCATATGATGATAATAAAAAGAAAGATTGTTTATGCCATGTGCATTGGCCATCGCTTGTTTTTGATGACTGTTCATCTGTAGAAGAGGTTAATTGGATTATTAAATTAATTTCTGAAGTTCGTTCTGTACGTACAGAGATGAACGTACCATTAAAAGCAGTGATACCATTAGTTTTTGTCAATATAGATCCACTTATGCGAGATAGGTTAGTATGTCATAAGCATATTATTAATCGTTTATCTTCTGGAAATATTGTTTTTAAAGATTATCCTCCAGATCATTCAATTCAAATCGTTCTTGATGGTATGATATTCTTTTTGCAAATTGGTGATTTCATTGATTTTGTTAAAGAAAAATCTCGTCTTGAAAAATCTCTTAAAAAAGTAACTAGTGAACTATATTCTATTAAAAAAAGATTAGATAATAAATCTTTTATAGAAAAAGCTCCTCCTGAAGTTTTACAGTTAGAAAAAGAGAAACTTGCTAAGATTAAAAAGAAAAAACAATCCTTGGATATCTCTCTTAAGCGAATAGAATCTTTTTAAAAATCTACATTATTTTATTTAGAATATAAAAACATAGTAAAATAAATACATAACTGTAATGTTTTATTATTCAAAATATTTTTTCTCCATAAAATAACTGAATACAATTGACGATATATAAAACAGTAAATTGAAATTTAGCATAGCCTAATTGTATCAAAATATAAAAAATAGTTATTTTAATTGCTACAAATTTAGTAATTAATATGCTCTTAATTATCGTTTGATTTCACTAGCATAAGACATGATTTTGATATTCTGTATATCTATGCCATTTCCATATTTTCTCCTCTATACTTTGATAATGTCACCCATCTAATGCCAATACACAATACACCGCTATAAATTCCAAATCATAATTATTGTCATCGGAACTTAACGAAATTTTATTTTTTTCTACCTTTATTGGTTGCATGCTTGTTTCAGGTTGGAGGTATTATTATCGAATAATTTCTATATATCAATGCAATTAACGAAATCATTAGATAAATTATTTTATAAAGAAGGGTATAATCAACTTTATTAAATCTCTGATTTAAGATATAAAAGTAGTATGAAAAAAGTTATCAAAAACATTATTGATTGGTCTGAAATAGGGGTAAGATTTAAACAGTTTCGAAAATCCCTAGATCTAAGCCAAGAGAAGATGGGAAAGCTAGCCAATCAGACTTGTAGTTCTATTAGTCAGTTTGAGTTAGGGTCTACCCCCGCCAGCACCTAACTACGCCTTATTCTTACGTAACGATTTGGTGCGTCTTTCGATTGGCTATATGACGGTGTTGAAAACCTAGTATCTGAAAGAGATAAAGTTAAAAAAAGATCTTTAGATGCTAAAGCTATAGGGATGAGAATTAAAGAAAATAGACAAGAAAAAGAGGATTAACGCATAAACAGTTTGCGGAACTGATCGGGGTTGGCTGGAAAGCAATAGCTAATTACGAATATGGATATTGTAAGCCTGAAATTAAAACCGCCCTTAAAATCAAAAGAGCTTTAAACAAACCTTTAGATTGGATCTATTTTGGTGATGAGTGTATCACACCTAAAAAAGGAGGGATCAATAAACCTACAATTGAACAGAAACCTTATATACCCCTAAAACAAGTTAGAAAAGAGCTGAAAGAGAAAGTTATGTCTTATGTTAAACTAGATACTAACGCACTTTCGCTATTAGCCACTCGGTTACAAATGGAAAATAAGGCTAATACAACTAATGATAAAAATATAACTAACATACTACACAACATAGTCTCATCGGACTTCATGAAAAAATCAAGCGATTTGTGAGCGGTCTGGCAAAATTTTTTACTATTTTCAAATAATCTTCGTATCATATTTTCAAACAGTTAGACAGGTATAATAATGGAAATATACAACATAATAACCAAAAGTGTTCTTTATATCAGATAATCTTTAAGCTTGATAAAATATGTATATGGATATGGTGTTTTTTTATACCTTCGTATGTGTCATAATCGCTGGTGTACGTATTTTCAAGAAAAAAGTTCCGAAGGGTTTTAAGTTGGTGGAGAAAACTATTGTATCACAATGGCGTGAATCAAGTTTAAGTATATTGCAAATGTATTGTAAATAATACTTTTCTGTTCCGTTACCTTTTCCTTGCTTTTATACTTTTTGCATCACCGTTTTGTAGTGATATTGCTTATCTTTAGCATTAGCCATCTCTATCGTTGAAGAGGGATTGAAAATGAAAGAAAGAGAATTTGAAGAAAAATTTAAAATAAAAGACAGAGAGTTTGATAAGGAACAAATTATGTAATTGAAAATAAAAGAAAATTCATTAGAGAAAATGTGGACGATAAGCAAGGGAAGATTCCAGCCAAATAACATAATTCTAATAACTTAAAAATACTATCATCATAATCTATTTATTAGTTTTTAAGGTGATTTTGCTTTTTTACGTCTTATTTAGAGATAAAAATAAAGATGGTAACCAAGTTTTCAAATTTCCTTACTAATACGTTTTGCGTAAAAATAGAATAAATCCCGAGGAATCATACGCGTGGAATTTATAATAGTTTGATTACTATTATTATCACTTGATTAACTATATTTATATTCCACTACTGCATAAATCACTTATTGGATATAAATTGCAACGTATACTGTTTCTACTGCGTTAGAACTATATTGCTTTTGAAGATTTTGAAAGTTCTTCACTAAAATTATGCTGAAAAGAGATTTGGTTAGTAGTCTTCCTTGGTTTTTTATATACAACTTTTATGGTATATAAGTTATAAATTATTAAACATTCTGTAAAGTAAACCAAGCATATCTTATTCATAATATTTAGTTATAAAAATCTAGTTTACTTTATCGTCAAGTGATTAGTAACTATTGTTATTTAATTTTATCAAATGTTATTTTTGTTGTCTAAATATCTCCCAATAGACATCAATGTAGAACAAAAGATTTTCAGTATGATGATATCTGATCAGTATAGGATTATTTTTACCTATTTTGTTATGGATCCATTCTATTCAGAAAAGTATATCTTTTATATTGGTTTTTGGTGTATAGGTATAATATTTAAGAAGATACTGTAAAGTTGGTAATAACTAATTTATTTATCTCTGTCTTAAACCCTAAACAATCCTTTTCCGACTAAATACCAAGAACCAACAACTGTTGAAGACATAGATGCCATGACAAGCCCCGAATTTAACATCAATGACTTTCACAAGGAAATTTAAATCTACAATCTGAGTAATTAAAAATACAGATACTAACATAAGCCAATAGATAGTAATCTTAAAAGCTTTATTATTATAGGTAAAACGCAAATATTTATCTTCCTCCAAACTATTTTGCTTTTGCTTTCTCTTGTCTTAAGGATGACTGCATCGCTTTTTCAAGAAGTATATTTGCAGATTCGAATGTCTTATCTATATCTATCCCCCATATTAATACCTATTTTCAAATGACAAAATATCTTCGGGGATAATGGTTTTATTATTTAAAGGATTAGAAGGATCGTAGTACTGTTTCCATGCTCTCCCATTTTTTTGGGTTAAATCACTTAATTTATTAACTGAATGGTGTTGATATTTCTCCTAGATATATTCCATTTCATTAATCACGTAATTATCGTATTGATTGGGAAAATTTGAAATGCTAAATCTATAGGTATAGTAATGCGATAATTTCCGAAATACTTTAATCTATGATAAATACCAGCAAAAAATAGACCTTTCTTCTAGGCTTGGGGTTTTTTATTAACGTAAGATCGTTTCTTATCTAAAATAATATTGCAATGTGCGAAATAAATTAGTTTTTGTCTATTCAAATGTTGGGGTGAAGATCGGCATCTATACTCTTTTTCGAAGAAGAAATTTGATAAAGCAAGGAAAAGAGAAGGGTGGTCTTTTCTATTCTGAATACTGAGCTCTATCACTTTTTGGTAATGTAGACATCATGGTGCATTCTCTCGTCTCTAATTCAATGGTTTTTCATAAATTAGTATATTAATAAAAAACCATTACCTTACTTAACTCCCTTGATGTATGAACGAAATAGTTAATAAGAGATGGATTTAGATCTTTTTTCTTTCTTCATTAGATGATATACCGTTATTCTAGCAATTATATATGATGCAACATAATAATAAGCCCAATAAATGCTATAACACGGTATCGACGCCAACTGACAAAAAGCAAAAAGAACAAGAAATCCTAAAACGATTTTAGCCCATATAGTTTCATGGAAATGTTTATATATTACATATAAGCATACACCTCCAATATATGGAGCATATAACATCAATATGTATGATGGTACAAATAGTACCACTATTATCCATGATGGACAAAACAATTGGGATGAAACAAATATATTACAAATCGTACCGACAAGGATGATAAAAATATGCACTATAATAGGAATACCAAACCATAACCACCAAAAGGTATAAGCTAGACTTTCTTCTCCTTTCAATCCTTTTTTGAATCTATCTATCTATGCTAAACATTTTATTTTCTCCATTCATACTTCAAAAGCTAGTTGCACTCGTATGCAACTTTCACTTATTTGAGTCAAATAGCTAATGGCATTTAATTACTAATTAGTTTTAAAAAATAGGGGTTATCCCAAACTTTAATAGGGAAGACCTTTCTTTATAAAAAAACAGAGTTAAATCAATAAGTTATAACTTATCTGGTGACCCCTGCAGGATTCGAACCTGCGACATCCTGCTTAGAAGGCAGGCGCTCTATCCACTGAGCTAAGGAGCCAAGTTTTTGTTTTAAAATATACTAATGAGTCCAAGGCTCTAGACGATTATAAGAAAAGTTTTTTTGATAGGATAGTCTTTTTTGTCTTTCCTTATGTAATGGAATTACATGATATTTAAGATCATGATCTTTTGCATATTTTTCTGCTGTTTCTAGTGATGGAAAAAAAAGCTTTACTTGTTGTAAAGTATCCTTGGAAGACGTACAACCTAACATAGGTTCTATATAAGGAGGAATTATTTTTTCAAACTCCAATACCCATTTTCCTATACGACCTTTTTTCCCAGATTGGGTTGATGATTTTCTTATATTATAAATTTTTGCTATCATATTCACAATCTAGTATATCGCAGGTTTATACTTAATACTTAGTAAATATCTAATAAAATGGTCGGAGTGGAGAGATTCGAACTCCCGACCCTCTGGTCCCAAACCAGATGCGCTACCAGGCTGCGCCACACTCCGACAATATATAACGACATATTTTATATATATATATTCTGACTAATCAAGTTAAATTATTAGTTATCAAAAAAATAATTTTTCTTAGTTGAACATATCAATAGAAATAATATTATAAATTATATCATATAATAATATAACTAATAAATTATTTGGCTTAAGAAAGATTGTGTTCTCTCGTGCTGAGGATTATTAAAAAATTCTTCAGGAGAGTTTTGTTCAACAATTTGTCCTTGATCCATAAATACTATTCGATTTGCAACCTGGCGAGCAAAACCCATTTCATGTGTCACACAAACCATGGTCATTCCTTCTTCTGCGAGCTCAATCATTATATCCAGAACTTCTTTAACCATCTCTGGATCTAGAGCAGAAGTTGGTTCATCAAATAGCATAATCTTTGGCTGCATACATAAAGAACGAGCAATAGCAGCACGTTGATTTTCTCCTCCAGATAATAAAAGAGACGATCTATGAGCTTTATCTGCAATTTTAACCTTATTTAAATAGTACATCGCAAGTTCTTCTGCATCTTTTTTGGGAATTTTTCTAACCCAAATAGGACCAAGAGTACAATTCTCCAATACACTAAGATTTGGGAATAAATTAAAATGTTGAAAAACCATACCAACATCTTTATGAATATCTTCGATATTTCGTATATCACTGTTAATAGGTATGCCATTTATAATGACATCTCCTTCTTGATGTTTTTCGATATGATTAATACAACGAATTAAAGTAGACTTTCCTGACCCCGAAGGTCCTGCGATAATAACTCGTTCTTTTGGTAGTATATTGAGATTAATATCACGTAGTGCATGAAAATTTCCATACCACTTATTTAAGGATTTTATTTCAATAGCAAATTTATTTTTTTTTGATTTTTTTGGATTTTCCGTAGTATTTTTCATCTGTACAAGAATCCTTATTTTTTGCTCTTTTTATAAATAGTTTTTTCTATGAATACCGAATATGACGATATGCTAAAACAAAATATCCAAAACACGAATCCTACTAATATTAATCCAGTAGTAGGAGTGACGGAAGATATCCATGTTGAGTCACTGAAATTTGCTCTTACAACTCCTAGAAGGTCAAACATGTTGATTATAGATATAAGAGAGGTATCTTTAAATAATCCTATAAAAGTATTCACGATTCCAGGAATAATACGCTTAATCACTTGTGGTATAATAATGAAACGCATCTTATGATAATATTTTAATCCCAAAGAATCAGATGCTTCAAATTGTCCTTTTGGAATAGATTGTAAACCTCCTCTAAAAACCTCTGCAATATAAGCAGATGCAAAAGCAGACACTCCTATAAGAGCTCGTAATAATTTATCAACATCCCATGTATCAGGAAGAAAAAATGGTAATACAACGCTAGACATGAAAAGAACTAGCACTAATGGTATTCCACGCAATAGCTCAATGTATGAAACACATACATACTTCAAGATTGGAATATTAGAATTTCTTCCTAATGCTAATAAAATACCTACTGGCACTGAAACTACAATTCCAAAAAATGAAATCACTAGAGTTACTAGTAATCCTCCCCATAGTGATGTCTCTACAACGCTAAGCCATAAACCACCGTATAAGATGAAAAAAGAAAATACTGGAAATATACCAAATAACAAAACTCCATTTAGAAATTTACGAGGGAAAGAAGGTATAAGCATAGGTATTAGAAGAAATGATCCCGTAAAGAAAACTAGGATAGGTCTCCAACGCATTTTTACAGGATAATTTCCAAATAAAAACTGTTCATAGCGATCATATACAAAAGCCCAGCAAGCAGCGCTCCAACCATCGGGTTGGATTCCTCCTTGAGATACAGTAGTACATACTGACCTATTACTTCCCGTCCAGACAGCATCTATGAAAAGCCAGTGGATAATGTTAGGAATAGAATATATTAACAATAATGTTATTAATATAGTAAAAAAGGTATCTTTGATCGTATAAAAAAAATTAGTATGAATCCATGCAATAATTCCTCTTTGATATACTGGAGGTAAAGAAGGTGGTAGTAATTTCTTGCGTACATAAGGAAATTCTTTATTATGATCAATCATTTTCTTTCCTTCAAATTTGTTTTAGAGTTCAAGTAATTCATGAATAAAGAGATCATGATTGATAAACTTAAATATATTAACATCCAAATTAAAATAATTTCAATTGCTTGACCAGTTTGATTCATAATAGTTCCTCCAACCGACACTAGATCTGCATATCCTACAGCGACAGCAAGAGATGAATTCTTCAATAGATTTAAGTATTGACTGGTAAGAGGTGTAATAATTACACGCATTGCCTGTGGTAGAAGTATTAAACGTGTAACTTTTGTATAAGTTAATCCAAGTGTTATTCCTGCTTCTATTTGGCCACGAGGTATTGAAGTAATCCCTAATCTAACAATCTCTGCTATAAAAGATGCTGTATAGCATGACAAAGCCATATAAAGAGATATAAATTCAGGACTTATTGTGCTTCCTCCCACAAAATTGAATTCACCAAGTACAGGGCGATCAAAGTGTAATTGAAACTTTAATGCAGATAATACTAAAAATGGCAATCCAAATATCAAAAATATTGACGAATAAATCAAAGAAAATGATTTTCCAGTTTTTTCATGAAAACGGCGAGATAATTTTCCTGTAAAAATACTTAAAATTATTCCTAATATAAATGAAAAGATAAAAATTTTGCCATTCATATCCATTATTAATAACGGAAAAGATAGCCCTCTATTATTTAAAAATGTTCCAAATGGTAAGGCAATTGAATGATCCGGAATAGGTAAAAGTGATAGCACAGATCTATACCAGAAAAATATAACAATTAATGGTGGAATATTTCGGAATATTTCTACGTAAACTCTACAAGTCCATGATACAAGCTTATTGGATGATAGGCGTCCCGATCCTACTAATACTCCTATGAGTGTAGAAGGAATAACTCCTGAAAAAGCTATCAAGCACGTATTGGAAAATCCAACTAATATTGCCCTATAATATGAATAATCGCTTGTATAAGGGATAATTCCTTGATCTATTTCAAATCCAGAACGTTCTTTTAAAAACCCTATGCCCAAAGATACATTTGATTTCTCCATATTACGATAAGCATTACTGTAACAGAATAATATTATTATAGAAATTATCAATAAAATGAATGCTTGAAGCAATATTTTA
Organism: Candidatus Liberibacter brunswickensis; assembly: GCF_036858155.1. Lineage (NCBI taxonomy): Bacteria > Pseudomonadati > Pseudomonadota > Alphaproteobacteria > Hyphomicrobiales > Rhizobiaceae > Liberibacter > Candidatus Liberibacter brunswickensis. The sequence goes on from NZ_JAAEJX010000005.1 coordinate 53,743, forward strand.
TGTACGCGTACGTCATATAAAAATTTCATTTCTATAAAGTAATCTCTAAATTCTTTTCTAATATTTTTACTAATCATACACCATATATCTCCTATAAATGATAAATAGAGATGTATTAAAGGAATTTTTTTGCCAATTTTTTTATTAAAACAAATAGTATTTATCTAGTATTTGACAAAAATTATTTACAAATAAATTCTAACGAATAGGTGGAGCATACATTAATCCACCTTTATTCCACAAGGAATTATATCTACGTGGAATCTTCAATACTGAATTATTTCCAAGATTTCGATCAAATGACTCACCATAATTTCCTACGTGTTTTATGATTCTATAAGTCCAATCTTTTGTAAGGCCTAGGCTTTCTCCTATACTGTTGCTTTTATCTACCCCAAGAAAACGTTGTATGTCTGGGTTAATAGTATCGCGACGTATTTTATCAACATTTTTTTGAGTAATACCAAACTCTTCTGCATTCACCATTGCGTAATGAGTCCATGAAACAATGTTATACCATTGGCTATCACCTTGTAGAATAGAAGGAGCAAGAGGAGATTTAGATATGATTTCTGGTAAAATTATATGTTCACTTGGTTTATCAGTAGTAAGCTTTAAAGCATATAAAGCTGATTGATCTCCAGTATATACATCACATCGATGAGAACGATAAGCGGCATCAATTTCTTCAACACGTTCAAATATTATAGGATGATAACTCATTTGATGAGCTTTAAAATAATCTGCAAGGGTTAGTTCTGTTGTCGTTCCCGCTTGGACGCAGATAGAAGCTCCAGATAATTGTGAAACTGAAGAAATACCTGGTTTTTTATACATGATAAACCCTTGTCCATCAAAATATGTGATAGGGCGAAAAGCAAGTCCTAGAGAAGTTTCGAGGAGCAATGTCCAGTCTGTATTACGACTTAGTATGTCTATCTGTTTTGACTGCAATGCTATAAAACGCTCTTTTGCACTCAATGGAAGGTATTGAATTTTAGAAGGATCATCAAAAATTGCAGAAGATAAAGCCTTACAAAAATCGACATCAAATCCTTTCCAATCTCCATCAGCTTTAATTTCAGAAAAACCTATAAGACCAGTATTAATTCCGCATTTCAAGAAACCTCTATTTTTAATATCTTGCAATACACTGGCATTAGCTGGAAATATTGTAAAAGATAGAATGATCAAGCAAAGAATGTTGATAAAAAAATCCCTGTGCACAAATTTATCCTTTCTTTAAAAATAGCTATTAATTTTTAGATATATTTTGGAGTTTATGCCACCAATGTACATCCATTAAAATATATTATTACAAATTAGCTGTAAAACAAGCAATAAAGAGGATTTTGTATGTTAACCTATTCTTCAAAAGACACTAAGCAATTGTTGCATAATTTCAAGATATTTTTCAGTAAAACCGTCAATATTAAATGATAAAAGTAATAATTTAATTATCTAGTCCTCAAATGCAGTCTATTTGCTTTTAATATTTATTTATATATTTTTCTTATAGGGGGGTACAATAATAAAAAATATCGTTAATTTTGCTTTATTTAAAAAGATTTAATAAATAATCATAATTTTAACAGTAGTAATCAGGAAATATTTTATTTTTTGATTGAAGGTGATTTTTTTTATTTTTATATGATCGAATGTAATTCTTGATTCGATAATTTGTTGCAATATTTTGAGTAATGTAGATTTAACTATTAATTTTTTTTAAAATTATTGATATTGTCGTTTTTAAATTTTCTACCTTTAAATTTTATAGCGAAAAATATTGTTATATAATTTGTGATTTTTCTTTATTAATATTTTTATAAAAGTAATTGACAGATTTTAGATTAATATTTTTCGGAATGTTCACTTAATGGTTTATATAAAGCTATATTTTATATTCCCCCAACTTAATATATTGCAAATATTCTATGAATTTATTTATTTTTAATTTTAATTGTATATTATTGCCTGGGTGTTTTATTGATGTTTTAGGTATTGTTTTACTCATAGAGCCATTACCACCTTTCCTTTGAAATGAAATACAACCACCCAAATTAAAACCTCCTTTTGTAAAGGTTAAATTAGTTGGTAAATTTCTCAAGATTTCTTTCATGGGATATATTTGTACTAATGATGTATCTTTATTATAAAGAACCAAGATCTCCCTATTTGGATTTTTTGAAAACCCCCATTTTAAAATATTTTTTGCATTATCTGTGAAAAAATTCCCCCACTTTTTATGATGTTCCTCTAAAAATAAAGGGTTTTTAGTATTTTTTGATTTTGAAACAATAATATCCTCTAACTCTTCTTTGCCTTTAGAGTTTAAACCAAAATCAGAGCAAAATTTAGAAACACTTGTTCTTGCTAATTGATTGAACGCCACTTTAGATTTAAAGCTCTTTATGTTGGCATCAATATAATGTCCTGATGCAAAATTTATTCTGATATCTGATTTATCTCCATATATTCCACCACCAGAAGTATTAGAAAAAGCACCTTCTATATTGAAATATTCTTGTAATTTTTTAATTATTGACGGGTGATCTACAATAGTATTCTGAATTAATGTTTCTACATTCATGCCTGCGTAAGCGTTTTTATTGTTTTTAAGCATTATATAATTCTTATACTGTCATAAACATGACCGATCATATCAGGAACAACAGCATTCCCTAGTTGCTGATAACCTTGCAATCCATTACTGACTTTATGTCTTGTTGGAAACCCCATTACTTTTTTGCATTCATCTATTGTAAGTCGCCTAATCCCTTGCTCTGTGTTGTATAGTCCTGTTCTAGCACCCACTCCGCCACCGTATGCCGATTGAGTTATAGCATGACCTTTAGGGCTATAAATACGTTCTCCTTGCCCACCTTTATTAAGAGTTCCTACTCTAATTGGCTCTAATTTATTTAAAATATCATTTTCATTTTTTGTGATTTTTATATCATCTCTAACCACAATAAAATCACTATCCACTTCTTTTTCTAATATACTTTCTAGAAATACCTTCTTATTAATTTCTTTAGGTCGACTATAATCCAAATTAGGTTTTTTGCTGTCTTTCATATCTTTTCTCAAAGCTACAAAATAAACTCTTTCTCTTGCTTGAGGGATACCAAAATAAGACGCATTTAAAACATGCTTGTTTAACATATAACCAATTCCATCTAATTTTTGTTCCATTATTTTAATTACATTTCCACCGTCAATAGTTAATATATTTTTGACATTTTCAAGAATAATGACATAAGGTTGACGGTATTGTGCAACCCTTTGTATTTCATAAAACAACCTTCCTCTAGGGTCAGATACTCCTTCGTGCTTCCCTGAAATTGAAAAGGGTTGACAAGGAAATCCAGCACACAAAATATCATGTTTCGGTATTTTTTTTGCTGGTATCTCTGTAATATCTCCACTGGGCTTTTCACCAAAATTTTGTTTATATACCTCTTGAACATGAGGGTCTATATCGCTTGAAAAAACACACTCTAGTCCTCTTTTTTCCAAAGCAAGCCTAAACCCTCCAATACCACAAAATAAATCTATAAATTTATACATACAACACCTTTTCTAATATACTATAAAACACATTTTCGCTTGTTTCTTTTCTATGATTATATTTAAAAACAGCTTCCCCTATATATTTATCTGTATATTTTTTAGAATAATGATGATGTTGCCCATAATACTGTCTTTTAACTATCGCCCAAAAACTTTCTATTGTATTTGTGTGAACAATACCATTTACATATTGTTTGCCACCATGATTAACTTTGCTATGCGATATAAGTTTATTCACTCTGCTATAAACTCTATATTCATCAGTAAAAATCTCAGAATTTTTTAAATCTACATTCTCTAATATTAGGTTTCTAACATCTTTTTTCTTAAATTCATTACATGGCATTGCAACAACATTACTATCTCTTTCTATTGCGCCAACAACCAGATGTTCCAGGTGTTTTGTACGTGTAGATCCAGTCTAAACTCTTGTGCAATGGTTTGTTAATCTCTAATCGAAGAAAATAGTTCCTAAAAAAACTAGCTGGTTTATTCATGTGAAAAAATAGCTGATTTAATCTATTACGACGTTTTATTCTTTTAATTCGTGAAGATCTTATTTGTTGATAGGTATTAATAGCTTTGGAAATTTTTTCTGTGCTTAGAAGTTGCGATAAAATATAAGCATCTTCTACTGCCATATTAGCTCCTTGAGCAATCAAGGGCAAAAATGTATGTGCCGCATCACCAATTAAAACGGTATCTCTATTATTATGCCAAAGATTACATATACATTCAAATAAAGGATAGATATGGGTGTCATTTGTTTTTAAAATGAGATCTATTATTTCTTTATGCCAATTTTTTAAATTCTTCAAAAACCATTTTTTATTTTCTGAAATCTTGTTTTCTTTGTCTTGTTTTAAAAAAGAGATATCACTTAGAGTATTCTTGTCTGTAATGAAAACTATGTTTATCGTATTATCTTCTCGCAATGGATATGTTACTAAATGGGAATTAGATCCGAAAAACACATTTACTGAGTGACGATCAATGAAATCAGGAGCATCATTTTGTGAAATCAAACAACGCAAGGCAATACTTCCTGAAAATATTATAGGTTGTGTATCTATGTATCTCCGTATATTGGAGTTTAATCCATCCGCGCCTACTATTAGATCAGGTTTTTTATTTTGTATATTTGATATTTTAGTGAAATCTGGATTTGTTACATTGGTTGATAAATGCAATTTAACTAAGGATTGTGTTTTGAGATTACTCAAAAGTATTTTATGTAGAGTATCTCTCTTGACTACTCCGTATGCTCCTCCCCAATTATTGCGTGAGTAATCGCTGCAAGAGAAGCGACTTAATTCTTTAAGGCTAAATCCTGAACGAAAAACAAAATCTTTCGGTTCAATCCAGACATCTTCTAACTGATCTAAGATACCGATTTTTTTTAGTATTCGTGAAGAATTAGGTGATATTTGTATGCCAAATCCCTTTTCAGACCATTGATCTTTTTTTTCAAGAACACAAGATTGTATTCCAAATTTAACAAGAGAATTAGCAAGAGTTAACCCTGATATTCCTGCTCCTACTATTGCTATAAATGGTTTATCTTTTGAGTGATAAAATTTCTTAGTTGACATTAAATGGATATAAAATTCCCTGCCGGAATAGTTTCTTCCGAGTTAAGTGAAGAGTCAAATTGATAAAGTGTTGAACAATAGGGGCAATGTTTTTTGTCTTCTTTTCCCATATTGATAAAAACATGGGGATGATCCAAGGGAGGAGAGGCTCCCATACACATAAATTTTTTAACTCCTATTTTTATGCTTTTATGCCCTTGATCGTTTTTAAAATGAGAAATAGGACTGTGATCCATAGTATTTTTCCTTAATATTTACTATAATACGTTATCAAGAAATTGTATATACAAGGGTTATCATAAACTTACACTGTTAATATTCTACAGGTAAAGGAAAATAATCAAGTATCTACAATAGAAATTATGAAAGATTTTTATGATGAATAATGTTAATTATTTTATCTCGTGGAGAAAATTCAAATTATCATTTTATGATGTAGGTGATAAAAATGATCCAGTTATTTTGTTGATTCATGGATTTACTTCTTCTTTACGAATCAATTGGTTGTCTACAGGTTGGATAAAACTATTATGTGATCAGGGTTTTCGGGTTATTGCAATTGATAATTTAGGTCATGGCAAAAGTGATAAACCATATGATCGTAATAATTATCGTCTTGTTTTTATGGCGGCAGATGCTGTGTCTCTATTGGATCATTTAAGAATTAGTAAAGCACATGTCATGGGATATTCTATGGGATCGCGTATATCATGCTCTATGGCAATATTTTATCCGTCTTATGTAAACTCAATTGTTTTGGGTGGAGTAGGAAGTGGTTTATATGATTCAAAGGTAATTGATTGGCAGCCTGTAATAGATTCTTTTTCTCTTCCATCTATTGATGATGTACAACATCCTTTGGGTAAAAAGTTTAGAAAATTTGCAGAACTTAATCCTGATAACGATCTAAAAACATTATCATCATGTATTTCTATGACTAGAAAATTATTTCATAAAGATGATTTAGGTCGCATTGACGTTCCGGTATTAATTGCCGTAGGATCTAAAGATGATATAGCAGGTTCTCCACAAGAATTGATGTCATTTATACCGCGCAGTCAATATTTAAATATTTATGATAGAGATCATATGTTGGCAGTTGGTGATAAGCAATTTAAAGAGGGAGTTGTAGAATTTTATTCAAAAATAAGGCATATATAATTAGGTATATCGTTTTTTACTACTAAATGTTGTTTTTTTGTTTTTGTTAAATGACTTATTAAAAAATACTGATAAGGATATTATTTATGTTGTATTGTTTCGATATTCTGCATTCAACATCTCGATTAGTATAATTAATTATCGTATGATTATTATGATAGTGATTTGAGGAAAAAATATTTGAAATGGAGACGTAAATGATTTCTGCTGAGATTAAAAAACTAGAGAAATATCTTCAAAAGATGTTTGGATCTAGTATTTCTGTAAAGTCACGTACTAATCAATCGGATTCATTAGAAGTTTTTATGAATTCGGAATTTATTGGACTCATTTATCGTAACGATGATGAAGGAGAGATGTCATATCATTTTGATATGTCTATTCTAGAAGATGATCTTTGATTTTTATTAATTGCTTAGTTGAAATATTTTGTTAGAAATTACTGCATAGTAATGATTTATAGAAAACAAAAATGTGTTTTTTTTTGTGAATGATTAATAGATTTATATATCTTTTTGACACTGGTTTTGGTTATCATTGGATAAAGAAAGATTGGATTCGTGGAATTAGTATCTCTTGTTTTTATGTTTGAAAACTATATGTGTAAAAAAGAGACTTCGGGAATTGATGATTGTTTGAATACTAAGGCTAAGGCAAAAGTTGTTTCTAAAGTTCAGGTTCCGAAACTATATAGGGTTTTGCTTATCAATGATGATTATACTCCCATGGATTTTGTTATTCATGTTTTGCAAAGTTTTTTTCACAAAGACCGTGAGAGTGCTGAGTTCATTATGTTAAAAGTTCATCGTCAAGGGATTGGTGAATGTGGTGTTTATTCGTATGAAGTTGCTGAGATGAAAGTAAACCAAGTGATGAATCATTCTAGACAAAACCAGTATCCTTTGCAATGTATTATGGAACAGAAGTAAAGGATTAAATCTTGTCTTTTTTTTCAGAAAATCTTGAAAAAGTTTTGCACCAAGCATTGGTTTTAGCCAATGAGAGAAATAATGAATACGCAACTTTAGAACATTTGTTGTTAGCTTTAATCGATGATTCAGATGCATCAGAAGTAATGGCTTCTTGTAATGTTGATCTCAAAGTACTAAAAGATGACTTGATTAATTACATAGACAATGATCGCTCTAATAAATTGAAAGATGGTTTTCGTGTAGAGTGCAAGCCTACTGCTAGTTTTCAAAGAGTTGTTCAGCGAGCTGTTCTTCATGTTCAGTCTATAGGTAAGAATATTGTTACAGGTGCTAATATTTTAGTTGCACTTTTCTCTGAACCAGATAGTCATGCTACGTATTTCTTACAAGAACAAGAAATGACTTTGTACGATGCTGTTAATTTTATTTCTCACGGTGTAAGCAAAAGAAGAGAGTTCACAAATTTTCAATCTTCCTTGAACATAAATAGTTCTAATTCAGGGAGTGAAGGCTTTGTCAATGATTCTAAATTTCAATCAGAATCCGATCGTTTCCCAGCTTTAAGTGCTTACTGTGTAGATTTAACAGAAATAGCTAAAAAGGGTAAAGTAGACGTTCTTATTGGTCGGCGTTATGAGATTAATCGAACTATACAGATACTCTGTCGTCGTTCAAAAAGCAATCCGTTGTATGTTGGTGATCCCGGAGTTGGTAAAACAGCCATAGCTCAAGGATTTGCCAAGCAAATCGTAGATGGTCTAGTTCCAGATTCCTTATTAGGTGCGAGGATTTTCTCATTAGACATAGGGAATCTTATTGCTGGTACGCGTTATAGAGGTGATTTTGAAGAGCGTATCAAAAAAATCGTCAAAGAAATTGAATCTTGTACTAATGCTATTCTTTATATTGATGAAATACATACGCTTGTTGGAGCAGGTTCTGCTACTGGAATTTCTATAGATGCTTCAAACCTTTTAAAGCCTGCTCTATCTTCTGGTATTTTGCGTTGTATAGGAGCTACTACTTATAGTGAATATCGTCAGTTTTTTGAGAAAGACAAAGCTTTGGTTCGTCGTTTCCAGAAAATTGATGTTGACGAGCCATCAGTTGAAGATGCTATTGAGATTATAAAGGGAATTAAACCTTATTTTGAAGAACATCATCAGTTAAGATACTCTAAGGAAGCAATCAAAGCAGCAGTTGAATTATCAATAAGGCATTTTTCTTCTCGTAAACTTCCTGACAAAGCTATAGATGTAATTGATGAAGCTGGTGCTTCTCAGATATTGCAACCTGTATCAAAAAGAAGAAAATTTATCACTGAAAAGGATATTAAAAGAACTATTGCATCAATGAGTCGTAGTATCAATACAACGAATGTTTCTAATGATGATGATTCCGTATTAATTAATTTAGAAAGTAATCTAGAAAGAGTTATTTATGGTCAGACAGCAGCAATTAAAAAACTTGTCTGTTCTATTAAAGTAGCTAGAGCAGGTCTTTCTAATCCAAATAAACCAATTGGTTGTTATATATTTTCTGGCCCTACAGGTGTTGGAAAAACAGAAATAAGCAAACAATTAGCATTTTGTTTAGGCATAAAGCTTTTGCGATTTGATATGTCTGAGTATATGGAACGTCATGCTGTTTCCCGTTTAATAGGTGCTCCTCCTGGTTATGTGGGCTTCGATCAAGGAGGAATTTTAGCTGATTCTGTTGATCAAAATCCTTATAGTGTTGTTTTATTAGATGAAATTGAAAAATCTCATCCCGATGTTGTGAATATTTTATTGCAGATTATGGACAATGGCATGTTAACTGATCAGAGTGGGAGAAATATTAGTTTTCGTAATGTTATTTTGATTATGACTACTAATGCTGGTGCTTTGGAAATGTCTAGATCAAGGATAGGTTTTGGTTCGTCAGATAATGATGATGCTGATAAAGAGGCTTTAAGAAATTTTTTCTCTCCGGAATTTTTAAATCGTCTAGATGCTGTTATTCCTTTTTCTGCATTATCTCCGGATATTATTCGTCAAGTAGTTCATAAGTTTATAATGCAGTTAGAGTGCCAGTTACAGGAAAAAGGCATTACATTTAATTTTTCAGAAGAGGTTATTAATTGGCTTGTTAAACATGGTTATGATGTAAAAATGGGTGCACGTCCTTTAGAGAGGATTATTAAAGAGTATATTAAGATACCTCTAGCCGATGAGATTCTTTTTGGAAAACTTAAAAAAGGCGGTGGTATTGTTCAAGTTTTCTTAAATCCTAATAAGAATGCTTCATCTCCTATTTGTTTTGAAATTGAACATTCTGCTAATGCTTCTATGGAAACAGAAGATATTAGGAATGATATAGATCCTTTGAGCATTGTATAATACAATTTTATACAAAGATAGATTTTGTTGTATCATTTAGTATTTTCAACTTTTTGTATTATGATTTACTATGAGTTCGTGTTTTTTTTAGTAATTATGTTGAATTTTTTCAAAAAAAATACTGATATAAAAAATAGAACTTTTTCTAGAGATTCTCTTTTTGTATTACATAACTTGCGGGATATAGATTATAATCGTTATTTGGCTTGTTTGCTTTCTCCGTCAAAATATCGTATTTTGCTAGCTTTTCTATATAATTTTAATGCAGAGTTGATGAACTTGCGATATGTGTCTAACAACCCAATAGTTGTAGACATTCGTTTACAATGGTGGAAAGATATTTTTGAATCATCTAAAGAAGATACTCTTCCTGACAGTATATCTCCTTTTGCTGTAGAATTATTATCTATTATTCGACAGTATAATATTCCATATTGGTTATTCCTTGATATGGTTGAAGCTCATTTTTTTGATCCATTTAGTGGTTCAATTTTTGATTGTAAAAAATTTGAAATTTATTCATTTAAAATTGCATCTCATCTTATTTATATAGCTGCGATGATATTGGATTGTAAGGATTGTTCATCTTTTCTTAGCGTTATTAAACATGCAGGAATAGCTCAATTTATTGGTCAATTAATTAGTCAATTACCAATACATTGTAAGAAGGGGTATCTATACTTTCCTTTAGATATTCTTGAGGCAGTTGGTCTGAATCGTGAATCTTTTTTATCTGGTCAAGACAGAGATAGAATATCTCTTGCTATTAAGATTTTTGCCGAATTAGGATTAGAAAACTTATTAAAGGCAAGAAAAGATATATGTTATATTCCACCAGATGTTTTCGCTGCATTTATTCCTGTTAGTATTACAGAGAGTATCTTGAAAAATGCTCAGAATAATGGATTTAAAATTTTTTCTAATTCTAATGAAATTTCTAGGTTTATGAATCAATGGTATATTTTTTCTTCTTCTATAAGAAAGATTTTTTGAAATAATAAATATACAATTATATGTATAAAATAATTTTATTTACAATATAAAGATGTATGATTAATATTTATAATTAAGATGTAAAATCTTTTATAAAACATGACTTATTGTTTTTCCTATTTTATTAGCTATAGGGATTATTAATGACAAAGGAAAATAATCATATAAAATATGATGTTTTTATAATTGATAATGACAAGGATATTAGCAATATTATTTCGAGTATATTACTAGAAATAGGATATACTGTTCATATTTCATATGATATTGATTCTGCTTTTGCAGAAATAAAGAACTGTATGCCAAAATTTGTTTTATTAAATATCCGAATGGTGGGATATATAGGAAATAGTTTGTCATTTCTGGATCGAGTAAAGGAAATTTATCCTAGTATTCTTGTTGTGATGATATCCGATTTATCACATGTTGATATGGCTATAGCATCGATTAAACGTGGATCATTTGATTTTATAGATAAGCCTATAAGGATAGATCAAGTTTATCGTATAATTGACAAAGTTATTGGAATTTCACGTATAAGTAATATATCTTCTCCCTCAGAAATAAAAGAAAATCTCATTGGTGAATCTGCACCAATATCTAATCTTCGAAAAACAGTAAATAATGTATCTATTAATAATAGTCATGTCATGATTTTTGGTGCTGCAGGCTCTGGAAAAAAACTAATAGCTCGTCTTATTCATAGGGGATCCTTAAGAGCTAAAAAAGATTTTATTCTTTTTGATGCTGCTAATATGTCTGCTGAATTTATGGAAATATCTTTGTTTGGGATTGAAAATTCTGCAGGAGGAGTGCAGAAAATTGGTTGTTTGGAACAAGCTTTTCAAGGAACAATTTATATTAATGAAATTGTAAATATTCCTTGTTGCTTACAAGATAAGATTCTAGATGCTCTTGTAGAAAGTAAATTTAAGCGTGTTAATGGGAAAAAAAACATTCCATTAGATATAAGAATTATATCATCTACTTCTGTTAATCCTCGTATTTATATTGTTAGAAACTTATTAAAAGAAGACCTTTACTATATTTTATCTGCATTTCAAATTAGAGTACCGTCTCTTGTGGAAATAAAAGAAGATATACCGTTGTTGGCTAATTATTTAATATGTCAAATTTGTCAAAGGGGAGCAATTAATATACGTTATATTAGTAATGATGTTATGGAAATTTTACAGAATTATAATTGGCCTGGTAATGTTCGTGAATTAAGAAGTTATTTGGAAAAAATTATTTTTATTCCTAATTATAATAATTCTAAATTAGATATTACCACTGATATGTTAGTTGATAGTACTAATAAATTTTTTCCAATTACTTTGCTGGAACATGATAATCAAATTATTAATTTATCTTTGCGTCAAGCGAGAGAAGTTTTTGAAAAAAATTATTTAATAGCGCAAATTAATAGATTTAACGGCAATATTTCTCGTACTGCTGAATTTATAGGGATGGATAGATCGGCATTGCATAGAAAACTTAAGTTATTGGGCTTATAATTATTAAAATATAGTTATGCCTATATAGTGTAGGAAAACCTTCGGAAATATCATTATTAAAATAACTTTATTATTTCCGAAGGTTTTTCAAATAAATTAAGATTGATATTCAAAATAGTATTATATTGAATTTATCTTTCAGGTTTAGTCCATGGGCTTATTAAGAGTTTTGGACGAGGTTTAGGTTTAGGTTTAGGAGGTTTTGGATTAGGATTAGGTGGAGGTTGAGGAGGTTCTGGATGAGGTTGAGGATTTGGTTTCGGAATGGGATTATGTGAATTATCAGAGCTATGGTGGCTAACATCAGAAGCTACAGCGTCACAAGAGGCAAGAATCATGCTAATCACACATAGAAAAACAAATTTATTGTTTAACATTTTCATTTACGGTCTTTTCTTTCTTCAAAATATATTATTTATGATTGACAATTTTAAATTTTATTAATATCACTCCTTTCAGGAGGAGTATTTTGTTCTTCATCTGGATTTATAAAGTCAATTCCTAGATCTATTAAGTCACTAGTAATTTCTTTTACTTTATCTGTTTTGTTTTTTTTAGGAGCTTTAAGTGCTTCGATCTTATTTGGGGTGTTATTGCTTATTTTAAGAGGATCAGATTTAGATGAATCGCAAGAAAATAAAGATGTGCTTATTGCAATTATCGGAGCTGCTTTTGATAGTAATAGTTTCATTTTTATAATATCCTGTAGTTTTCTATTTCAATACATTATCTTGGAAATAATGTATTGAATTTTTTTGTGTAAGTTTTTTATTAAAAATTATTTTTTTTAAATGTTACGGATTATCATTACTTTGTGTGCTTTCATGAATATTAGTTAGTGATTTATTTTGATTGGAAGTAGCTAGTAACAAATCTAATTTATGATCCTCTGGATTATCTCATTTTGTATTATTAGGTGATTCATGAGGTGACTTACTATCTTCTACACTTCCTTCTGTTATTTTTTTCTTAGTCTCATCGACTATTTTCTCTGCTGCGTTCTTACCCTTCTCGATTGCTTCATCTGCTTTTTTCTTAGCTGCTGATGTTGCATCATTAATTATCTCTTTGGTATGAGCAAACACTCCTCCTTTTTGGGGTGTTATCGGATCAGACGCATCAGAACTATTTTGGCAAGAAGCTAGTCCTATAGTGGTAATAGCAGAGAGTAATATAATTTTGTGATTTAATTTTTTCATGGGAATACTTCTTTCAATTTATATTTATGTTAAAGTTTCTACGGATGTTGGGTTGGAATTTAATTCAGTATTTTCTGAATTATTTGATTTGTCTTTTTCAGTTTTTATTTCTCCTAATTAAGGATTTTTGGTACCAGGAAGTAATTCATCCAGTTCTTCCTGAGCGGCTTTTTTTACGTCTATAGCTGCATCTACCAGATGATCCATAACGCTTTTATGTTGTTCTTTTTGGGTTATTGGTTGTGCCTCAGGAGAATTATCTCCACAAGAAGATAATGTTGCAGTTGTTAGCAATAATAATGTGATAGGATGTTTAAATAATTTCATTTATATAATTTCCTCCTGTATTTCAATTAAATGAATAAATTAAAGTATAGATATGTATATATAAGATTTATTATTTTATAATTTAGTTATTTTGATGTATTAAATTATATTTTTTAAAAAAATATTTTAAAATTAGAGTAAATTATCTAATAAATAATATTATTATATATTAATTACATGATTTAAAATATAAATAAATATTTTTAAATTTAATTTAAGTATATTTTATAATTAAAAATAAAAATATAATTATTTTTTATTTAAATAATGATATTTATAATAATTAATTACATAATAATTTATATTAAAATAGTATTTATATTATTTAATAGAATAATATAATTATTTTTTATTTTAAAATTAAATATTTATTTAAAAATATCTACTTCATTAAATTTAATATCTATATTTCTATAGACTTGAAGTAGTAAAAGTGGGATTAGTGTTTAATAAATAAATAAATCATTTCTATAAATAATTTTGATATGGAGTAACTTTATGAATCAAGATCATTTTTCACCTCTTATTATTTGTCGTAGAGGAATTATGTTGGTTGTTTCTTCTCCTTCTGGAGTTGGCAAATCTACTATATCAAGTCATCTACTAAAATCTGATCAAAATTTTGATATGTCAATTAGTGTCACTACTCGTGTTCCTCGTCCTAATGAAATTGATGGTAAGGATTATCACTTTTTAAGTATTAGAAAGTTTAATGAGTTACAACAATCTAATTCTTTTATAGAGTGGGCAGAAGTGCATGGTAATTTTTATGGTACTTTGCGTGATCCTATAGAAAAAACTATATCTCATGGAAGGGATATGATCTTTGATATTGATTGGCAAGGTGCTAAAAATATGCATAAACATATGAAGTCAGATATTGTATCTGTATTTATTTTGCCTCCTACAATGAGTGAATTATATTCTCGTTTGAGTTTACGATCTGAAAAAAATCTAGAAGATAAAGAAAAAGTTAAATTAAGATTAAATAATGCTTATTTAGAAATAAAGAAATGGAATGACTATGATTATGTTATTGTCAATTATGATGTAGAAGAATCTCTCAGAATATTAAAATCTATTATTGAAGTTGAGAGGATACGTCGTAGTCGTCTTAAAAGGGGTATTGGTGATTTCGTAGAAAAATTATTAGAAGAGAAGATGTGAATTTCATTTTCTTAGAAAATAAAATTAGGGTTTTTTATTCAGAATAATTATTTTGAGAATAGGGGAAAACGATAGTTTTCCTTTTGTTTATAAAAACGCGTTGTTGAATATGTGCTTTCACAGCATTAGTTAATACCTTTGCTTCTATATTTTTTCCTATTCTTGAATAATCTTCAACGCTATTTGAATGAGTGATGCGTATAACATCTTGATCTATGATAGGGCCTTCGTCTAGTTCCGACGTTATATAATGTGCTGTTGCTCCAATTATTTTTACTCCAGATTCATATGCTTGTTTGTAAGGATTGGCTCCTTTAAAAGATGGTAAGAGCGAGTGATGTACATTTATAATTTTTCCTTCCATTTTATGACATAATTTATCAGAAATAATCTGCATGTATCGAGCTAATACCATTAGTTCCACACTGTTTTTATCTATTATTTCGACTAATTCTCTTTCAGACTGTATTTTATTTTGCTTAGTTACAGGAATATAATAAAATGGAATATTGTAGTTGTCGACTATTTCTTTATGTATCAGATGATTAGATACTACTCCAATTATGTTTAGGGCAAGTGTACTCAGATTCCATCTATATAATAAGTCATTAAGACAATGATCAAAACGCGATAATAATATAATAGTTTTCATTTTTTCTCTTGCGTTTCGAATAGAAAATTGCAGTGAGAATTTATGTATTATTGGTTGAAAGTCTGAAATAAAATTTTCTATACATTTGTTGTTATTTTTAAAAGTAAAGTTTACTCGCATAAAAATTTGTTTAGTATCTGAATCATTAAATTTAGATAAGTCTAGTAAATTGCATTTTTTTTCAGATAAATACTTCAGGATAACAGATATAATTATGTCGTTAGAAGGACAGGTTACTTTTAAAATATAACTGGACATTGGATAAATTCACGTTTTTTTTTGATGGTGAGTTAAGAAAACAGAAATTAACTTGATTACGTTATTTAAAATAATATTTAATTATTTGGTAAATATAGAAAAGTGATTATTATCATAATAACTCCAATTAAATCTATATATTATAATTATTCTAAACAAGTAAATTGCCGATTGTACTAATCTACTATATAAAGTAGATAAATACAATTATTTATAGATATTATTGATGTAAGTAATTCAATTTTTATCATGTAGATAAAGTAATAAGTTATTGTATGCTACATCTTATTTTAGAGCTATTTCGTAATTACGGTATCTAAAAAAATAATTTTAATAAAATAGCAAATTAAGATTATCTATATACTATAACGTTACTTTTATATTTTTAAAATAATCTAATGTAATACTTTTACTTTTTAAGAGAACGTTACATGCCGTATTTGATATATTTAAAAGATTAATTTGTGAATTTTTGATAAAAAATAAATTAAAGCCCAAGCGGGATAGTTTTAAAAAAAAGAAATATATAAAAAAATACCACTATACTATAGATTATTATCTATAGATGATAAAATAAAAGGTAATTATGCAATAAAGAATTTTTCTCAGGAACTATAACAACGCTATAACATGAGAAAATCTAAAATAATTAGGTGCATTTTATAACGATGTTATGTTCCAAATATAGGAATAATACTAAACTAGCTTAATATTCTCTGCAGAATACTTGCCAGTAGCATCATTTTTTACGAAATCATAGGTTACTTCCTGTCCTTCTCTTACGTCAGGTAAACCAGCACTCATTACGGCTGATCTATGTAAGAAAACGTCTTTTTCACCAGGTTCACTGGAGGTAATAAAACCATATCCTTTTTGGTAATCATACCACTTAATTAAACCCTTCGGCACTACCATTTTCCTTTCGAATGCAAAACAATAATATTTTCCTAAAGATCAATAACTCGAAATCATAAGAAAGATCAGCAGAAAAATCTAAAGATAAAACCGCACCTAATTATATAATCGCGAATACCGATCCCATGCTATTTAATTATTATTCATTAAAGATCATTGTGTCAAGATATGAAATAGATTTTGCTATCTAACATGGTATCGAGATAAAGTGTTTTTTTTATACAGTATCATTCCAAATATTATAATATTAATTTTTTATTTATTACTAATTTAATCAATTTTAAAAATAGAATTTGATATTCATATATCATTGATATTTAAATTTTTTTTATAGAAAAATTTTATTATTTGAGCATTCAAAATATTTTTTAATAAGAAAATTATATTCTTATATTGTTATATTTAGGGAAATGATATTTAACATAGACTATAATTTTTGTATTAAAACAAGACGTTATTTTTTTATATATTATTTTTTATAGATTTTATTTTAGGTGTCATATGTTTCGTAAAGGGAATTTAATATTAGAATTTCTACGTTTAAAAAAAAGCACTAAAGGTGCTTTTTTAATTATTTTTTCTGTTTTATTATCCAGTTTTGTAGTGATAACCAATATTTTGGTAGATTGTTTATCTATAGTGGATAAACATCTTTACTTGCAGGATATCGTTTACGATGTAATTTATAAATCAACTAAAAAAAATTATGTAAATTTTACAAATCAATCTTCTGGAGAAAATTTCTTTAAGAATGAAATAAAAAAAACTTTGCAGTCCTATAATGATTTAGGTCTTTTAAGTAAAGATGATATAGATTCAGCCTTCAAGAATTCTGATGTTTCCGTTACTAAGATTCATGATAATGAGTTTAATATTGTAATTAACATCGCTATGGATACTAAATTTACAGGATTAATTTTAAAAAATGTATTAAAATCAAACAATGATTTTCGATTTTCCATTCATAAAAAATTTTCTTATAAAAAACAAATTCCTTTAATGGGAATTTTCTTTACATGGCATTTTAAAGATAATTTTTTGCAGAAAGATTCTGATAATAAAGATACAATTTTAAAGTATAAATTTATCAATTTTTTTTTAGAGAACATGAATCGAAGACACCTCTGTATCGCTCCTTTTAATTTTAATTCTATGATGTATTGGTATAGAGGAAATTTAAACTTTGAAGATTACAATAAATTTACTACATTATATTCTGGTTATCAGGGACTTACGCATGCTCCTAAATATATTGTTTGGGATCAGTATCCATATCAATTTTTTACTGAACTATTAAAAGATAATATAAATCATGATTCCAGGCATGAAAAAAAAATTGATACTGCTAAATATGATAATGATTGTTCAGGATATTCTATAAGAAAAGAAAGATATAAAAGCAATTATAGAAAATATGCGTTTATAGTTGCAGAAGAGGATGAACTTTCTCCAATTACTTTTGCGTTTGAATATTCCCAGATTAGGTTTTTCCTTGATGCTTGTGGATTATTAAAAAATTTAGATAATGTCACTGTATTTGCTTATGGAATTAATCCTACCGAAGGTACAAGGTTTAGTTTAAAATTATGTGTTGATAATAAGGATAACTACATTGAATACAATTTTAACAAAGACAAAACAAATAGTGATAGGTTAAATGAAATGTCTGCACATATTGCAGATATTTTGAAAAAAGATATCGATAGTAGTAGATTTAAAATCACCGTTATATCTTAGGTGATTTTTTTATGGTAATTTCATTCGCTGATAAAAAATAACATTCATTGAAATATAGTATGTAAACATTATGGTGATTGGAATTTAATAAAAAAATGTTTCACACAAGTTATATTATATATCTATCTATATATCTGTCTGTCTTGATGTATTTATATCCAACCAAACGCCTCTCTGGTCATCAGGATAGACAGAATATTTTTGGGGAGTTCTCATTATATTATTTTTTAAACTTATCTATGGATTAAAATATAATAATATTGCATGGTTTTTTTCTTCCATTTTTTACTCATTTATTTAAAACCAAATACATTTAGTGTCGCAATTATTATTGCAATGTAAATATAAAATTTTTTTTTATGTTTACTTCCTTTATAGTATATTCCAAACAGTAAAGATAAATTAATTTTATATTAATACAGCCATTAATATCTCAAAACTATCAGGGTCAATTAATAATTATTTAATGCTGTCAATTATCTAGTAAGTAGTATTTTCATATGATTTTTATTTCTAATGTAATCTTTATATGGGAAAATAGTGTTTTTTTTATAAAAAATTAAGGAAAATGAACGCTTCATTAACCTTGATGTATTTACATATCAGATTGATCATTGAGGTAATTCAATTCGGCATATTGTAGATTAATTTATGGTAAATGAAAAAATAACAAAAAGAACACACGTTGCTGTTCTAATGGGAGGGCTATCTACAGAGAGAGACGTTAGTTTGTCTTCAGGAAAAGCTTGTTCATCTTCTTTAGAAGATGCGGGATTTCAAGTAAGCCAGATAGATGTTGATCGCTCTATAGTATCAGTTTTACAACATTTAAAACCAGATCTGGCTTTAAATGTCTTGCATGGAAATTTCGGAGAAGATGGTTTTGTACAAGCAATACTAGAGTTTTTGGAGATCCCATATACTCATTCTGGAGTTTTAGCTTCTGCTTTATCTATGGATAAAATGCGTGCTAAACAAATCGTAAAATGTTATGATGTGCCAGTTTGTCAGTCGATTCTAGTTAATCGTTTTACAATGAATTCTCAGCATCTGATTTCGCCTCCTTATGTTATCAAGCCTTTGAAAGGAGGTTCTTCTTTAGGAATTATATTAGTAGAAAAAGATCAATCTATTCCTCTAGATATATTGCAATCTTCTTTATGGAAATATGGAGATCAATTACTAATTGAACAATATATTGATGGTATTGAATTAACTTGTGGTGTTATGGGAGAGAATCCACTAGATATTACTGAAATCACCATACCAAAATCATGTTTTTACAGCTATGAATTGAAATATTCATCTTTGAATTCTACGCATTTTTTGCCTGCGAAAATTCCATCAGATATATATCAAGAAGTACAGAGAATGTCTGTTTTAGCACATAATGCTATTGGCTGTCGTGGGATTAGTAGATCGGATTTTATATTTGATCCTGTCTCAAGAAAAATTTTCTGGCTAGAGATTAACACTCAACCAGGTATGACGCCTGTTTCTATATTTCCAGAGATGGCTGCACATTCTGGGTATTCTTTTCAGGAATTATTATTATGGATGGTGGAGGATGCGTCATGTTTGCGTTGAATCACAGATATTTAGTAATTAATCGGAGATTTGGCTTTGCTATTGGAATCTCGTTGTCTTTATATTGTATGTTGGGTTTGGGAGAGATGAGAAATTTTCTAAACTTTTGTTCCTTATTAGAAAAGATTTTACCTCCGTATTTCGGTGTTGTTTTATTTGTTTTTTTTGTTGCAATCTCTGGGATATATGGGGTTTTTGTTGGGGGTCACACGAATACAGTTATTAATATTATTGATTCTTTTATTGGTTTTTCAATAAAAAAGATAAGAATGCTGGGTAATGTCGAAACGTCAGAAGTAGATATTATACGTTGTTTAAATCTTCGTTCGTCAACTTCTTTGATTTCCTTTGAGGCGGTTAAAACTCAAAAGAATTTGTTATCTTTGCCGTGGATTGATAATGCTGAAATTCATAAAATATACCCAGATACGATAGAAATTCGCCTTGTAGAGCGTAATCCTTTTGCGATATGGCAAAATAATTCTAATTTTTACCTTATTGATAAGAATGGCCGTGTTATTTCTTTATTAGATAATACAAGATTCTCACATCTTCCTGTGTTAGTTGGAAAAAATATCGAACAAGCAATTAAAAGCTTTGAAAAATTATCAACTATAGGATCAATAACCAAGCTGGTTAAGGCATATAATTGGATTTCTGAAAGGCGTTGGGATTTGCATCTACATAATGGGATAATTATTAAGCTTCCAGAGGAAAACTTTAATACAGCAATATCTAATATTCTAGAATTACAAGATAAATATAAAATTTTGGATAGAGATATATCCGTAATTGATATGAGATTACCAGATCGTCTTACTATTCGTTTGACAATGGGTTCATTTATAGATCGTCAAGAGATTGTTGATACGCGTAATAAAGAATTGAATAGGATAGGATAATGGATCTTTTTAGCATACCTTTTAGGTCAAATTATACTAATGGCTTATCGTCTACTCGCACATATGTCATATCTGTATTAGATATTGGTTCTACTAAGACTGTGTGCATAATAGGAATGCTTGTGCCTCATACAACAGATTTTTTGCCTGAAAGAACACATCGTGTTGAAATTATTGGTATCGCATGTCAGAAATCGCATGGCGTAAAAATGGGGGCAATCATTGATATTGATGCTGCTGAAAAAGTAGTTCGCCAAGTGGTCGATGTTGCAGAACAGATGGCAGGTTTTACTGTTGATAGTCTTCTTGTAAATATTTCTGCTGGACGTTTAGAATCTAGTCAGCATTCTGTTGATATGAAAGTAGGATGGAGAGAAGTAAAAAAATCTGATATTAAGACATTGATAAAATCTTCTCAACATTATTCATGTGATCAAAAGCGCTCTTTATTGCATTCTATCATAACCGATTATTCATTGGATGGAAAATTCGGAATAACATCACCTATATCAATGTTTGCTGAAAGAATAGGTATGGATATGCATATGATAACAGTAGAAAAATCTGCAATGAAAAACTTAGAAGTAGTTATTAATCGTGCACATCTTTCGGTAGAAAAAATGATTGCATCTCCTTATGCTAGTGGTTTAGCTGTTCTTGTTAATGATGAATTTGAATTAGGTTCTGTTGTCATTGATATGGGAGGTGAAACAACAAAGATAGCTGTTTTTGAAAAAGGTAAGTTATTGTATACTGACGTTATCGCTATTGGAGGATCACATGTAACTAATGATCTGGCTCGTGGCTTGTCTATATCTATAGATAATGCTGAGCGTCTTAAGGTTATGAATGCTAGTATTATTCCTAGTATGGTTGATGAACATGATTTACTCTCTATTCCTAGTATAGGTAATTCTGATCAAGATGATATTGTTAAGGTTTCTAGAGCTATGATTTCAAGGATAGTTCGAGCACGTATCGAAGAAACTTTTGAATTAATAGAAGATCGTATTAAGAAATCATTATTTAGCTCTTTAAAAGGTAAGCGTATAATATTGACTGGAGGAGCAAGTCAACTTACTGGCTTACAAGAGATGATTAGGCATAATATTTGTTCTAATGTTAGAATAGGAAGTCCTTTAGGAGTTGTAGGATTACCATTCCCAGCAAGAAATCCGGCTTTTGCAACAGCAATAGGATTAATGGTTTATCCGCAATTTATTGCAAGAGAAGTAGATTATGTTGAAGATTATTCCTCTTTTTGGAATATAGAAAAAATTCCTTTGTTAAAGAATTGGTTTCGATATAGTTCATGATTTGAATATTACTTTGGATTGTTAGGAATAGATCATAATATTATTTTAGCCGTGTTAAAATCAAATATTAGGTAATTAGAAGGAATAAGTACAATGGTTGGAAAACACTCTAATATAGATATAACTGAATTAAAGCCTCGTATAACTGTATTTGGTGTGGGAGGTGGAGGAGGAAACGCCGTAAATAACATGGTTTCTTCAGGTCTTCAGGGGGTTGATTTTATTGTCGCTAACACCGATGCTCAGGCTTTGATGATGTCTAAAGCTGAACATGTAATTCAGCTTGGATCTGGAATAACCGAAGGTTTAGGGGCTGGATCTCATCCAGAAGTTGGTCGTGCTGCTGCAGAAGAGTGTATTGATGAAATTACCAAGACTTTAGATAAAACGCATATGTGTTTTGTCACCGCAGGCATGGGAGGTGGTACAGGAACAGGAGCAGCGCCTATCATTGCTAAAATAGCACGGAGTAAAGGTGTTTTAACTGTTGGTGTTGTTACTAAGCCTTTTCACTTTGAAGGTTCTCGTCGTATGCGTGTAGCAGAATTAGGAATAGAAGCCTTGCAAGAAACGGTTGATACACTAATCGTTATTCCTAATCAAAATCTATTTCGGATTGCAAATGATAAAACAACATTTGCCGATGCTTTCTCTATGGCAGATCAAGTTCTTTATTCGGGTGTTTCATGTATTACTGATCTGATGGTTAAAGAGGGATTGATTAATCTTGATTTTGCAGACGTCCGTTCTGTAATGCAGAATATGGGACGTGCTATGATGGGAACAGGAGAGGCTTCTGGTCATGGAAGAGGTGTCCAAGCAGCTGAAGCGGCTGTCGCTAATCCATTGCTTGATGACGCATCAATGAAGGGATCTCAAGGATTGTTGATTTCAATTACTGGAGGTAGTGATCTCACATTGTTTGAAGTTGATGAAGCTGCAACACGTATTCGTGAAGAAGTTGATTCCGAAGCTAATATTATTCTTGGTGCTACTTTTGATGAAGCTCTTGAAGGCGTAATTCGTGTATCTGTTGTTGCAACGGGAATAGAAAATCGTTTTCAAAAAAAGAATAATGATCATGAAGAATCTTCTAATTCTGAATATGAATCTTTCACAAGCGATAAAATTCTAAATCTTTCTTCTCATAAATTGTCGATGAATGATTCTAAGATTACTCGTGATAATAAGATAGTTGAAAATAATGATTTTGCAAAAGATCAAGAAAACTTTTATAATGAAAAAAGTATTTTAGCAAAAGATACTAATAAAGAATTGTTATTAGAGGAAAGTATTATTCCAGAATCTTCTGATCCGCAAGGTTTCATATATCAGCAATCTATGAATATACAAAAAAAGGATAATGCTATAGAAGAACGGGGTGTTATGGCTTTATTTAAACGCATTGCATGTGCTTTTGGTTTGAATGAGAATATTGATGTAAAAATGGATGATAGTATTAATAAACAAAATGATTCTTCTATTTCTATTTTAAGGGAAAAAGATCATTCTATTCCCGAAAAAGTAGATAGTAATGTTCGTATAAAATCAAAATTAAATGTTAATTACGAAGAATCTCAATTAGAAATACCTGCGTTTTTGCGTCGTCAATCTAATTAACTTATGCATTTAAATTTAGATAATTTTATACAACTAGTGGTAGCTTTATCCTAAAAATAGGTGATAAACGTAAAATGTTACAAACTAGTCAAGCACAGCATACAATTGCAGATCATATTATTATTAAAGGAATAGGAGTTCATTCTGGTAAAACAACTATTTTAAAATTATTTCCTGCACCAGAAGGATCAGGAATATTATTTAAGTCTATGAAATTAGGAAGTAGTAGTACAACTTTATTAGCTTTATGGAATAATGTTGCTGATACTTCTTTAAGTACAACTATAAGATCTTCTTCCTTTGAAATTCATACTATTGAACATTTGATGGCAGCACTATATGCCTACGGCATTGATAATGTTATCATCGAAATTGATGGGATAGAAATTCCCATTATGGATGGAAGTGCTATATCCTTTGTAGAATGTATAGAGCGTGTTGGTATAAAAAAACTAAAAGATAAGCGCCGTTATTTGCGTATTCTTAAACATATTCGCGTTACCAATGATAAATCTTGGGCAGAATTTATTCCTCATTCTTCTATGCGCTTTGAAATATCTATTGAATTTGATAGTAAATTAATAGGTTTCCAACAATGGAAAGGAAATTTATCTGCCAAGGTATTCTGTGACGAGATTTGTTCTGCTCGTACCTTTGGTTTTTTACGAGATGTTGATCGCTATAAAAAAGCAGGTTGTGCTTTGGGGTCATGTTTGGAAAATAGTATTGTTATTTCTGATGATGATAAAGTTATAAATAGCGGAGGATTAAGGTATTCAGGTCAGGAATTTGTTCGTCATAAGACAATGGATGCAATCGGTGATATAGCTTTATCAGGATATCTCGTGATAGGATGTTATCGTGCCCATCGAGTAAGTCATAAGATTAATCATATGGCTTTGTGTGCTCTATTTGCAGATAAAAGTGCCTATGAAATTGTAGATAGCTCTAAGTTATATGGTTGTTAGTGAAGAATATTACTTGGATATTTAAATGTAGTATTAGTTGATTTATGGGTTATTTTTGATTAGTCTGATTCTTTAAATAGTACTTAGTGTAGATATTTTTATTTTTCGAAGAGTGAGCACCTTAGTTGTATAAATTTGCTTTAACTATATTTTTTACTAGTACCTTGTTACTTTTGGTGAGTTGTAAAAAACAATTCACCGATGATTATTCTCTTGGCGCAGTTGTAAATGTTAAATATCAACGTGATTCTTATGAGAGAGCGGTAAGATTAATAAAAGAGCAAGATTTTGAACAATCATATAAGATTTTTATTGGAATTGTAAAAGATTTACCATTTTCTAATGTATCTCGTAAAGCTTTATTGATGGCTGCGTTCTCTGAATATAGTGCAGGGAAATACCAAAACTCTGCTACGATTGGAGAACAATATATTGATCAATATTCAGAATCACAAGATATTGATTACGTATATTATCTTGTTGGAATGTCTTATCTTAATTTGATACGTGATGTGTATTATGATCAAAGACCTACATATTTAATGTTAGAGTATATGGGTCAAATTGTTTCAAAATATAAAAATTCTCCTTATTTCAATGGTGCTAAATTTTATGTTTCTGTTGGTAGAAATCAATTGGCTGCCAAGGAAATGGAGATAGGAATTTATTATATGAAACAAGAAGAATATGAATCTGCTGTTCTAAGATTTCAATCTTTAATTTCAAATTATTCTGATACAGAACAAGTAGAAGAGGCAATGGTTAGACTTATAGAGGCTTATTATTCTCTTGATCTAATTGATGAGGCAAGAGATATGTTTGGTGCTATGCAAAAATGTTATCCGCAGGGTTACTGGTCTAAATATGCTGGAAAACTTGTTCAATCGAAGAACACAAACTAATGGTATCCCTAATCATTTGATTTTTTAAGTATAGTTTGTTCTTATGCTGAAGCATCTTTCAATTAGTAATATTGTGCTTATAGATATTTTAGATATCGATTTTTCTGCAGGATTATCCATATTAAGTGGTGAAACTGGGTCAGGGAAATCTGTCTTATTAGATGCTTTATTGTTGGTAACTGGAGGAAGAGGCGATGGTGCATTAGTTCGTCGTCATTCGGACAAAGGTCAAGTTACTGCTATTTTTGATTTTCCTCGTGTTCAAGAATTGGAAAATTTATTCAAAGAATCTAATATTACTATTGAAGATTGTATTGTTTTACGTCGTGTGCAATTTCCTGATGGAAAAACCAAAGCCTATGTGAATGAGCAGTTAGTAAGTGTTAATTTTATGCGGGCTATAGGATCTTTTTTAATAGATATTCATAGTCAGCATTCAGATCGTGCTTTGCTTGATGTCAGTGGTCATCGAAGAATACTTGATTCTTATGCTAATATTGAGCTCTCTCTTAATAAACTTAGAACACTATACCGTAATTTGTGTCACGCTTCGGATGCTTTGAAAGATTATAAAGAACGAAGAGCAAATTCTTCTCAGGATGTTGAATTTTTGAAATTTGCAGTAGAAGAATTACAAGCCCTTGCAGTACAGCCAGGAGAAGAAAATGAATTAGTAGAAATGCGTTCTAAACTATTAAAAAAAGAGCGTCTTGCTGTTGAATTATCAAGTATTATCAATGAGTTTCAACAATCTTCTTCTCCTACTTCAATCATATCATCCATGTTACGTAAACTAGAGCGCAAAGGGTCTGAATTTCATGATTTATTAAATAAAAGTATTTCTTTTTTAAATGAGGCACAAGAGAATTTATCTGATGCTCAGCATGAAATAGAAAATAGTTTTTCAGAAGTTCAATATGATGTTCAAGAATTAGAAAATATTGAAGAACGTCTTTTTTCATTGCGAGCAATGAGCCGTAAGTATTCTGTTACTATTGATCAGTTACCTGAGTTAGAAAAGAAAATGGTAGAAGATCTTGCTGATATTGGTAGAGGAAATGAAAAAATTGTTTTTTTAGAACAAGCTCTTGATGAAGCTAGAAAAAATTATGATTATGCTGCAAAAAATATTTCTGTAACACGTCATAAATTTGCCAAAGTATTAGAAAAAAAAGTTATGGAAGAAATGCCTGCTTTAAAATTAGAAAATGTGTTTTTTAAGGTAAATATTACATCAGATATACAAGATATTTCTGCTGATGGAATTGATAGGGTAGAATTTTATGTTCAAACTAATATAGGAGAAGGTTTTGGGCCTTTGATGAAATTAGCATCAGGTGGGGAATTATCGCGATTTTTATTAGCCTTAAAAGTAGTTTTAGTTGATCAAGGATCAATTCCTACTTTAGTGTTCGATGAAGTAGATTCAGGGATAGGAGGAGCTGTTGCAGATGCTATTGGATATCGCTTAAAGCAATTATCAAAAAAAATACAGTTATTGGCTATAACACATGCACCTCAAGTGGCTGCACGTGCTGATAAGCATTTTCTTGTCTATAAAAAAAATCAACCAGATAATGTTATGCAGAGAGTAAAGACATATATTGAAGTTCTTAGCCCACAAGAACGTCGTGAAGAAATTGCTAGGATGCTTGCTGGAAGTCATGTTACCGAAGAAGCAAGAGCTGCTGCAGAAATGCTTTTAGAATTGTCTAAATAAAAAATAATTCATTTCTTTTTATATTCATACACATATATTTATAAAAATTGTTCTTAATTTTGGAAAACTTTGGATATTAAATAATGAAAAACCATAAATTTATTCCAATAGCCGAATTGAGTATTGAACAAGCTAAAAAAGAGTTATCTTCTCTTGAACTGGATATTTCATATCATGATGATCTTTATCATTATCATTCAAAACCTCAGATATCAGATTTTGAATATGATTTATTAACAGAGCGTCGCGATGCTATTGCAAGAGCTTTTCCTGATTTAGCACGATTTGAAAATCCTAATGGTCCTCTAAATAAAATAGGAGGAGAAGCAGATCTAATTTTATTTAAAATTAATCATTCGATTCCAATGTTATCATCAGAAAAGGCTTTTACTACAGAAGATATCAATAATTTCATAAATAAAATTTATCGTTTTTTCAACAAGGAGGTTGATAATAGCATTTTTTTTACTCTTGAACCTAAAATTGACGGAGTAGCAATTAGTATAAGATATGAAAAGGGTAAATTTGTTCATGCTGCTCTTCGTGGTGATGGTTATATAGGAGAAGATGTCAGTGCTCATATTCATTCTATTTCTTCTAAGATTATTCCCAAAAATTTGCTATTAAAAGTTCCAGAAATTTTAGAAGTTCGTGGTGAAATTTACATAGCAAAAAATGATTTTCTTGATCTTAATGATGAAATGATTTCTCTCAAACGAAAACCTTATGCTACTCCTAGAAATACGGCTTCTGGCTTGTTACGTTGTCTAAATCCTACTAATATTAATCGATATTTGAATTTTTTTGTCCATGGAATAGGAAAAACATCTGATGTTTTTGCAGAAAGTCAGTATGAAATGTTGCAAAAGATGCAGGATTTAGGTTTTCATGTCAGTAATAACATTTGCCAAGCAAACAATTTAAATGGCATTCTATCTTATTATAAAGAGATGGAATTAATACGTTCTTCTCTTCCGTATGATATAGACGGAGTAGTTTATAAAGTAGATGATTTTTCTTTGCAAAAACAATTAGGAGAACGTTCAAGAAGTCCACGTTGGATGATATCGCATAAACTCGAAGGATTACAATCGTGCACTCGTCTTTTAGATATTGATATTCAGATTGGTCGTACTGGTATTCTTACTCCAGTAGCTCGTCTTGAACCAGTAAATATAGGTGGGGTTTTTATAACCAATGCGACATTGCATAATGAAGATTACATAAAAGGGTTAGATTCATCTGGTAAAGTAATTCGCGAAGGAAGAGATATTCGAATAGGGGATATGATACTTGTCAAAAGGGCAGGAGATGTTATACCAAAAGTTTTTGATGTCATCATTGAAAAAAGACCTATTAATGCCAAAGAGTTTTCTTTCCCATCTTCTTGTCCTGTCTGTAAAAGTAAGGTAGTTCGTGATTTAAACATTAAAACAGGAAAATTTGTTGCTGCACATCGTTGTACTGGAGGACTTATATGTTCAGCCCAACAATTAGAACATCTCAAACATTTCGTATCGCAAGATTCTTTTAACATAGTAGGGTTAGGGAAAAAACAGCTTGATTTTTTATTTAAATCAGAAGATCCTTCTCTTTCTATTAAGATGCCAGCTGATATTTTTACTTTACAGCGTCGTCAACAAACTGCAACTAAAAAACTTGAATATTTTCAAGGTTTTGGATACGTAAGTGTATCTAAACTCTACGATGCTATTAATAAAAGACGCGATATTTCTTTGCATAGATTTATTTTTTCTTTAGGTATTAGACACGTCGGGATAGAAATTGCCAGATCTATAGCAGAGCACTATCGTTCTTATCAAAATTTTAAAAATGAAATAAATAATATTATAGCAAATAAAGATAATTCATGGTTTTCTTTAAAAAAAGTACCTTTGATAGGAGATATAGTAGCTCAGGAGATTGTAGAATTTTATCAGAATCCTGTATATGTTAGTGCTATAGATGATCTATTAAATGAAGTTAATCCTTCTGTCCTGAATAGTAATGAAGAAAATTTTAGCACTTCTATTTTTAATAATAAGAAAGTAGTATTTACTGGAACCCTTCAGAAAATTAAACGTAATAAAGCTAAAGAATATGTTGAAAGGTTAGGTGCTACAGTATCTAATACTATTTCGCAGCATACTAATATTGTTATTGTTGGTGAAAACCCTGGATCAAAATTAGATAAAGCACGTAAATTAGGTATTGAAATAATGAATGAAGAGCATTTTTTATCTTCATTACGATAATCTAAAATCCCCATGTTAACTAAATGATGATTTTTAAAATAATGAAGTAACTTATAGATTCCTTATATAAGTTACTTTCATAATATTTTATTGTTATATGATACTTTTATTTGAAAAATTTATTATACAACATCACTTTTTACAATTTCATTTTCATTTTCAACATATGAATCCGTATAATTTTTATTTACTATAACAGTTACACAAGAATCAGACCAAACATTTAATGAAGTTTCTAACATATCTAATATACTATAAAATGGTAAAATCATGCCCATTATATCAATTGGTATGCCCATATTTGTTAGTAAACTTGCAGTTAAGAAAAAACATCCCATTGGTACTCCTGCATTACCAATCGCAGCGAGAGAAGCTATTAGAACGCATAAAAACGTAGTTGGGAATACTATTTCTATAACGTTATTTTGCATTACATAAAGCATTGTTATGCATATAAAAGCAGCACAACCATTCATGTTAACAGAGGTACAAAAAGGTAAGATAGACCTACTGACTTGAGGATCAACATTTAGATTTTCCTCTGCAGATTTCATTGTTACAGGCAAAGTACCCGCTGAAGATTTAGAGAAAAAAGCTACAATTAACGCAGGGAACATTCCTTTGAACACGGTAAGAGGATTAAAACCTTTGATATACAATATTATCGGTAATACAATAATTCCCTGTGTAAGATTAGCTAAAATTATTACTGATAAATATTCTCCTAATCCTGATACGTTGAGTCCTTTTTTAAATTGTAAAATCGTGACAGCAATAAAACCACTTAAAGCAATTGGAATTATTTTCATAATCCAATTGGTTATCGTTAGAAATATACTATGGATTCCTTCGATAATAATAACAGTAGAACGTTTTATATTCTTATCTTTTATAAAATGAGTAGCTATGCCTATAGCACCAGAAATAAGCAAAATGCTTATAACCTGACTTTCTAAAAATGGAGATATAATATTACTGGGAATTAAGCTCTCAATATATTGCAGATAACTACCTTGGTGAATCACAATAGGTTCTGCTGGCTTTATGATCATGTTAGAAGGAGAAATTATCTTATACATGAATAATGCAACACATCCTGCTAACAACGTTGTCAAAATTGTATAAAATACGGTTTTACCCCATAATTTTATCATTCCTTTTTCGGGAGAACATTTAGAAAAACTTACAATTAAAGATAATGATATCAATGGCAGACTGATAAATTTAAAAATTCTAATAAAAATATTTACAATAAATTCAGCTATTTCATTTAGTATAGCGTAATGACTCATGCCGAAAAATATTCCAATCAGCACTGAGGATAAGTACAAGAGATAAGTTTTTTGTTTTTTATTAAGTGTAACCATTCCGTTCAAAAGCACTTTTTTTCTCCTCTTCTTATATCAATAAGATATATACTATGGAATATTGATATAACAAATCTTCTTATATCAATAAGATATATACTATGGAATATTGATATAACAAATCATGAAAACAAAAACATAGCAAAGAGTATATAAACAAAAAAATATCAAAAAGATATATAGTCATCAAGTTTTTTTAGTACGAAATCTTATGCATCATAAAAAAATATAGTGAACTTGTACGTACTGTAAAACTATTTAATATAAAATGTTTTAAATCGAATTAATTTTATATATGAAATCTTCTGTTATTATACATCATTAGATAATGCTTGGATATAAAACCTGAGTCACAGGCCAATCCAGTGAACATGACGGTTGCTTGAAAAAACAGCTCTAATCTTTTTTCATAGTATACAATCCATTCTATAATTTCATCATATTGTTTTTATTAAAACATTAGTATCTTCATATAGATGAAATGTATATAAACAAAGAATCATTATCCCAGATGAGTATCTAAATATTTCATTTTGAATAGGCTATTTTATAGCATAATCATTCTTTATTCACTATTAGAACAATATATACAACTGATGGGGGAATAGAGTTTTATATAGGTTTAAAAACCGCCTTCCTGAGTTTTAGAGAAGGATATTACCTTTTAGATGTTGATATCCAGCTAGACAAGCATCAGAACATCGTAATTCTGTAAGCAATATAAATTCAAAAGCCAATCTCGGCATAGTTCCAATTGCCCAATAACTACGGAACTTCTGCATGTCTTCTACTGTCCAAGCTTTAAAACCATCAGTTTTATACCTTGGATTTTCTATGCCAATACATGAGTTAGTCTCAATATATTCTTGTTTACATGCCCATTTAAACAACGACCTCATTGTGGCTAAAAATTGTAAAGCGGAAGCAGGGGTAGCTTTACGATCTTCCGTTTTTAATAATTTGCGAAAAGTATAGATCTAAACGTTTTCTTGAATTCAGAGACAAACTCGCCCAATGGGAACTTTTATGATATTTAGCTATCAACCAT
>NZ_JAAEJX010000023.1:0-1550 GCF_036858155.1 Candidatus Liberibacter brunswickensis
AATTCAGCTTCGACTTCCCTTCTCACAATCAATCCTTTTAACTTCTTACCTCCTGAATACACCCATCGTTTACATTCAATAGATGCGTTTTGCCAATCTAATTCATCAACACGTTTCTTTAAAGTACTATTACGATAATTGCCAATACCAAGATTAAACACAAAATCACCAATTGCAGATATTCGATTATCACTAGCTAATTTAAGAGCTGGAGAAGCTTTAAACACTTGGTTTAAACACTTCGTGGCATCTTTATATAAAATAGTTTCTGCTTGATGTTGAGATATAATCATCCCTACATAAACATCTGAACCAGTATGACCATAGCCAATAGTCCAAATACCCGCAGGACATCGATAGGCTTTTAATCTTAAACCTTCAAATCTTTTAATTAGAGATATTAAAACTGGTGGAATGTTCATATACACAACCTTTTTAACTAAATTAGTAATTAAATGTTATCTAGTTCTTGACTTAAATAAGTTAACTACCACATACTACTAGTTACAACTATTAAGAGAGTAGAGATGAAACGATTCTGAAGGTAGATTATGGTAGCTAATAAATATCATTATGAACAGTATTTTTTTCGACGAAATTCCAAAGGAAATTAAAAAGGTTAAACCATGACTCGTATTTTAACAGCTGAGGAATCAGAAAGAGAATTACAAGCTACCGCCCGTGCTATACGACTTGGCTTGTTTCAAAACAAACCTTCGCCACCTCCTGAATACAGTTTTTGGTCTGATGTTTGATCTGTTCCTGTGGGATTGTTTATAGCTATTACGGTAATAGTATTATGCTTTAAAATAACAAGATGTATAGGTATAAAAATCATGGAAACTACAGAGCAAAAAATTGTACGTACAATTCTAAATTTTATAGGTATAAAAGTCACGGAAACTACAGAGCAAAAAATTGTACGTATAATTCAAAATTTAAGGTCTAAAGCTGCATTTATTATAATCAATTTTATTACTTGGATCATCGCTTGGGCTATACCCCTAACATATACCAAAGGGAGGTACTACAGGGAGAGTGCGATAAGCAGAGATAAACATGGTGATTACATGGCTTTTGGAATATTCCTTATCCCCTTCTGCTTAATCAGCATCTATTGTAGTTACAGGATTTTGGCAAATGTGCAGGTTAAACAGTACATTAAGGAATACGGAAATAAAATAAAAGCACCCATTTTTTTGCTCCTTTTAGGTGTTTGCCTAATATATATCGTCCCTCATACAGGAAAAATGGCGTACGGAGTATACACAGAAAGCATGCCTGCAGGAATCATACAGCTGATAATAATGTTCTTGGAAACCACATTGCTGTCTACTCTGTATGTAAGTATATATAAAACATTCCGAAATAAATAGATTGGATCCCTAAATTCTTCTCTTTTGCACAATCTTATCTGTGTACCAAAAACCTAGTATACAAGCGATAATATCTTGTTCAAAAGAGCTTAATATTGAAAGGGGGCTTTTATCAAAGATGCCCTCTTTCACATGCCACCAAACTAATAACGGATAAACAATAATCCAAAAAAC